>NZ_JASATH010000079.1:0-33791 GCF_038440215.1 Inquilinus sp. OTU3971
CCCCCCCCCCCCCCCCCCCCCCCCCCCCCCCCCCCCCCCCCCCGATGCAGGATTCGCTGCAGCACCAGCTCGTCGCCCAGGGTTTCGCCGGTCTCGACGAAGCCTTCGGAGGCGTAGAGCCGGCGGGCGGCGGCGTTGCCCGGCATCACGCCCAGCAGCACCCGTTCGCTGCGGGGCAGCCGGTCCATGATGGCGAGCGTCGCCCGCAGGGCGGAGCGGCCGAAGCCGCGGCCCTGGTAGCGGACATCGATCATCAGCCGGTAGATCCAGCGATGGCCGTCCTGCGGGTCCAGCGCGTGCATGACGAAGCCGACCGGCCCGCCATGAGAGGCGTCGCAGATTCCGAGCGCCGCGCACCAGGGCGAGCCGTCGGCCTCGGCGATCGACTCCGCATTGGAGGCGACGAAGCCCGACTGGTCCGGCGCGACCCGGAGCGAGCCGAACACGGCCCGGTCCTGCGCCGTGACCAGGGGGACAAGCCGCACCGCCGGCGCGGCCGGCTGGGGCGGCGCACGATATGCGTACATGATTGCAGTCCTATCCAGCGTCGAATGCCCCGCGGCCCGGGCGGCGATTTGCGGTCGCGCCCGGCCGGAGGCCGATGGAAGGCGGTCGATCTATCGACGGGAAGCGGCGGAGCGGAGCCCGGTGGCTCCGCCCCGCGCCCGTATCAAGATCGTAACCCGACGTCCCGTTTCAGATGCTCGCTCAGCGAGTCGGTATCGCGGGGTTTTCGGCGCGGCGTCACGAGGACGCGGCCCAGCTCCGCAAAGGCGACGACGACGAGCGACAGAGACGGACGGAAGGCACGCTTCTCGTTCGAAACGAACATGATGGTCTCCATGAGATTTGGAGGTGGAAAAACCGTCCGGCCGCCAGGGGTCGAGCCGATGAGGGTCGGACGGGGCGAATCCGCCAGGCGGGATGCCGGGCGGAATGGGGGTGGATAGTTTGAGGGACGATCGGATGCGGAGTCGTCGGAGGCGGCCCGTGAGGGACGTCCGGCGTGTCGGCAGCGATCAGGTCAGCGCAGGGAAGGTGTCAGGTCGTGAGTCGACGAAGACTGATCGTGCAGACGTTCAGGCGGCCTTGCCGCGATAAGCGAGAACGATGGTCATTGCACGATCCTCCCTGGAATTGGAGTAGGAGCGAGAGATACGGGATCGCCGCTGCGCTCCGCAAGCGCCTTTTCAAGGGGTCGCGCGAAGATGGCGCGGCGTTGCACGGAAGCCACAGTCGGCGAGGGCCAGCCGGAAAGGCTTGACGCTTCCCGCCGCCGAAGGGTCCATTACTCGGCCCGCCACGCTGCGCCGCCGGACAAAATGACCAAGACCTCGCTCGACGACGATGCCCTCGCCCTGCACGCCCAGGGCCGCCCCGGCAAGCTGGAGATCAGCGCCACCAAGCCGCTGACCACCCAGCGCGACCTGTCGCTGGCCTATTCCCCGGGCGTCGCCGCGCCGTGCCTCAGAATCCATGCCGACCCGGCCACGGCCTACGACTACACGGCCAAGGGCAACATCGTCGCCGTGATCTCGAACGGCACCGCGGTGCTGGGCCTGGGCGACCTCGGCGCTTTGGCCAGCAAGCCGGTGATGGAGGGCAAGGCCGTCCTGTTCAAGCGCTTCGCCGATGTCGACGGCTTCGACCTCGAGGTCGACACCCGCGACGTCGACGAGTTCGTCAACTGCGTGCGCTTCCTGGGCCCGTCCTTCGGCGGCATCAATCTCGAGGACATCAAGGCGCCGGACTGCTTCATCATCGAGGCGCGGCTGCGCGAGCTGCTGGACATCCCGGTGTTCCATGACGACCAGCACGGCACGGCGATCATCGCCGCCGCCGGGCTGATCAACGCGCTGGAGCTGACCGGCCGCAGCATCGGCGACACGCGCCTGGTGCTGAACGGCGCCGGCGCCGCCGCCATCGCCTGCGTCGAGCTGTTCAAGTCGCTGGGCGTGCCGGCGCAGAACATCATCCTGTGCGACAGCAAGGGCGTGATCTGGCAGGGCCGCACCGACGGCATGAACCAGTGGAAGGCGGCGCATGCCGTCGACACGCCGCACCGGACCCTGGCCGAGGCGGTCAGCGGCGCCGACGTGTTCATCGGCCTGTCGGTCAAGGGCGCGATGACGCAGGACATGGTCAAGTCGATGGCCGACAAGCCGATCGTCTTCGCCCTGGCCAACCCGGACCCGGAGATCGCGCCGGACGAGGTCAAGGCGGTGCGGCCCGACGCCATCATCGCCACCGGGCGGTCGGACTATCCGAACCAGATCAACAACGTCCTTGGCTTCCCCTACATCTTCCGCGGTGCGCTGGACGTCCGCGCCAGCACCATCAACGAGGCGATGAAGCTGGCCGCGGCCCATGCGCTGGCCCGGCTGGCCCGGCAGGACGTGCCGGACGAGGTCGACAGCGCCTATTCCGGCCGCCGGCTGCGCTACGGCCCCGACTACATCATCCCGGTGCCGTTCGACCCGCGGCTGATCGAGGAGATCCCGCTGGCGGTGGCCGAGGCGGCGATGGAATCGGGCGTCGCCCGCAAGCCGATCACCGACGTCGCCGCCTATCGCCAGAGCCTGCGCCGCCGCCTGGACCCGACCGCGGACAAGCTGCAGCTGATCTTCGACAAGGTGGCGTCGGCCGAGACCCGCGTGGTCTTCGCCGAGGGCGAGGAGGAGCGGACGATCCGTGCCGCCATCGCCTTCCGCGCCCAGGGCTACGGCACGCCGATCCTGATCGGGCGCGAGGAGCGGGTGCGCGAGACCATGGCCCGGATCGGCCTGCCCGAGGCGACCGCGGCCGAGCTGGAGATCCACAACGCCCGGCTGTCGCGGCACAATGAGCGCTATATCGACTTCGTCTATGGCCGGCTGCAGCGCCAGGGCCTGCTGCTGCGCGACGTGGCCCGCATGGTCAACCAGGGCCGCAACATCTTCGCCGCCTGCATGGTCGCGCATGGCGACGCCGACGCCATGGTCACCGGCCTGACCCGCAACTTCACCACCTGCTTCGAGGAGATCACCCGGGTGATCGACCCGGCGCCGGACCATGTGCCCTTCGGCCTGTCGATGCTGACGGTGCGCGGCGGCACGGTGCTGATCGCCGACACCACGGTGCATGAGCGGCCGGACCCGGAGCTTTTGGTCGACATCGCCCTGCAGGCCGCGGCCAAGGCCCGGGCACTGGGGCACGAGCCGCGCCTGGCTTTCGTCTCCTCCTCCAATTTCGGCCAGCCGATGCGCGAGTTCACCCAGCGCATCCGCGACGCGGTCACCATCATGGACGCCCGCGCCAAGGCCGGCGGGGTCGATTTCGAATATGACGGCGAGATGACCGCCGAGGTGGCGCTGGACTATGCGCTGATGAAGCGGCTGTACCCGTTCGCCCGCCTGTCCGGCCCGGCCAACCTCCTGATCATGCCGGCGCTGAACGCGGCCAATATCGGCGCCAAGATGATCCAGAAGCTGGCCGGCGCCTCGCTGATCGGCCCGCTGCTGTGCGGGCTGCAGAAGCCGGCGCAGGTTGTGCAGATGGGCGCCACGGTGAACGAGATCGTCACCGCGGCGGCGCTCGCGGCCTACGATGCGCTAGCCCAGCGGCGCTGACCGGCTTCGCTGCACCGCACAAAAAAGACGGGGCGATGCGCGGGGAGGGAATGGCTCGGCACTAGCCGTGGGGCTCGGTCCGCATTATGGTCCGCGCCCGGAACCCTCGAGGACCACAGACCAGGGCCGACATGGATATCAGCAAGATCGCGGTCGGGGTGAACCCGCCCTTCGACGTCAACGTCATCATCGAGAACCCCATGGGCGGGGTGCCGGTGAAGTACGAGCTCGACAAGGAATCGGGCGCGATGTTCGTCGACCGCTTCCTGCACACGGCGATGGCCTATCCGGGCAATTACGGCTTCGTCCCGCACACCCTGTCGGGCGACGGCGACCCGGTCGACGTCATCGTCGTCGGCCGCGAGCCGGTGATGCCCGGCGCCGTGCTGCGCGCCCGCCCGGTCGGCGTGCTGCTGATGGAGGACGAGGCCGGCCAGGACGAGAAGATCCTGGCGGTGCCGGTGTCGAAGCTGCACCCCTACTACAACAAGGTGCAGAGCTACGAGGACCTGCAGGAGATCCTGCGCGACCAGATCGCCCATTTCTTCGCCCACTACAAGGACCTGGAGAAGGGCAAGTGGGTCCGCATCATGGGCTGGGACGGCCCGCAGCGGGCGGCGGAGATGATCGTCGAAGGCATCGAGCGCGCCAAGGCCGACAAGAAGAACGCCGCGGAGTAATCCGATGAGCACCGCGCGGTGACCGCGTCGCTGGAGATCACGGTCGGTGACATCACCCGGCTACAGGTCGACGCGATCGTCAACGCGGCGAATGAGAGCCTGCTGGGCGGTGGCGGCGTCGACGGCGCCATCCACCGCGCCGCAGGCCCCGAGTTGCTCGCCGAATGCCGGACCCTGGGCCGCTGCCCGACCGGCGAGGCCCGCATCACCAGAGGCTACCGGCTGCCGGCGCGGCATGTGATCCATTGCGTCGGCCCGGTCTGGCATGGCGGCGGCCGGGGCGAGGACGAGCTCCTGGCCGGCTGCTATTGCGCCGCGCTGCGCCTGGCGCAGGAGAATGGCTGCGCCGGCATCGCCTTCCCGGCCATCAGCACCGGCATCTACCGCTTCCCGCCCGACCGCGCCGCCGGCATCGCCGTGGCCACGGTGAAGGAGATGCTGCCCGAGGCGCCGGCGGTGCGGCGCGTGATCTTCTGCTGCTTCGATGAGGCCATGGCCGAGCGGTATCGGGCGGAGATGGGGGATGCCAGTCAGCCCTCGCCGGGCAAGACCTGACTCACAGTCCCATTCGTGGTAGAGTAATCTTCGGTATTACCGGAGAGTACCCGATGCCACCCCTCTCGGCCACGCCGCTCAAACTCGAGCCGGAGCTGAAGGACCGGATCCGCAGACTGGCGGAATCCAAGCGCCGCTCGGCCAATTTCCTGATGCGCGAAGCAATCGCCGAATATGTCGAGCGCGAGGAAAAGCGGGAACAACTGCGGCAAGATGCACTGGCAGCATGGGCCGCCTATCAGGCCGACGGGCTTCATGTCACGGCCGAGGAAGCCGACATCTGGCTGAAGAAGCTCGAGGCTGGAGAGGATGCGGAACCGCCTGAGTGCCACACCTGATCTGGTCGCCGGCAGCCCTTCGAGACGTTGACCGCCTGCATAGGTTGCTCGCAGCAAAGAATCGCGATGCAGCGCAACGGGTGGTTCGATCGATCCGCGAAGGGGTGACAGCCCTGGCGCGACATCCCGATGCCGGCCGCCCGGCGGAAGGCATGGAGCCAGAGTTCCGCGAATGGATCATCCCGTTCGGCCGCGACGCCTATCTGGCTCTCTATCGCCATACAGGCTCAGACGTCGTCATCCTGGCCGTTCGGCACGGTCGCGAAGCAGGATACTGAGGGCGACATCCCCGCTTGAGCCCGCGCCTTCCGTCCGCCACCCTGGGGCGGTGGTTTCCGGCGGGAGCCTGCGATGTCGGTGCGCAACCTGGATGCCCTGTTCCGACCGGCCTCGATCGCCCTGATCGCCGACGGGCCGGTCGGCGCCGTGCTGGCCCGCAACCTGTTCGCCGGCGGCTTCGACGGGCCGGTGATGCCGGTCACCCCCGGAACCCGGTCGGTCGGCAGCACCCTCGCCTACCCCTCGGTCGCGGCCCTGCCGATGGCGCCGGACCTGGCGGTGATCGCAGCGCCGCCCGACGCCCTGCCGGCGTTGATCGCCGAGTTGGGCGGCCGCGGCACCCGCGCCGCCGCCATCGTCGGCACCGACCGGCCGTCCGCGGCCGCGGCGACGGAGGCCGCCCGGCGCCAGGTGATGCTGGACGCGGCGCGGCCGCATCTGCTGCGCATCCTCGGCCCCGACGGCTTCGGGCTGATGGCGCCGCATCACGGCGTCAACGCCAGCCTGGGCCATGTCGCGCCGAAGGCCGGCGACCTGGCCTTCGTCAGCCAGTCCGGCGCCGTGGCCGCAGCGGTGCTGGACCGGGCGACCCGGCGCGGCATCGGCTTCAGCCATGTCGTGTCGCTGGGCGGCATGGCGGATGTCGATTTCGGCGACATGCTGGACTGGCTGGCCGCCGATGCCCGCACCCGCGCCGTGCTGCTGCACATCGAGACCATCAGCCACGCCCGCAAGTTCCTGTCGGCCGCCCGCCTGGCCGCCCGCACCCGGCCGGTGGTGGTGATCCGGCCCGGCCGCGGCGACACTGGCGCCGGCGACGCCGACGGGCTGATCGGGCCGGATGCGGTGTATGACGCCGCCTTCCGCCGCGCCGGCATGCTGCGGGTGTTCGACCTGGCCGAGCTGTTCGACGCGGTCGAGACCCTGGCCAGCGGACTAAAGGTGAACGGCGAAAGGCTGGCGATCCTGACCAATGGCGCGGGCCTCGGCCTGCTGGCCGCCGAGGCGCTGGCCGATTCCGGCGGGACCCTGGCCGTGCCGATGCCGGCGACCCTGGCGCGGCTGCAGGCGGCCGGCACCGATGCCTCCGGCCCGATCGACCTGGGCGACGCGGCGCCGGCCGACCGCTTCGCCCGGGCGTTGGAGACGCTGCTGGCCGATCCCGGCCGCGACGCCGTCCTGGTGGTGAACGGGCCGAGCGCCATCGCCGACCCGGTCGAGGCAGCCCGGGCGGTGACCGGCGTGGTCGCCGCGGCGGCCAAGCGCGACGGCAGGCGGCCGCCGGTGCTGGCGAGCTGGCTGGGCGCCGCCGCCGAGACCAGGCGCCTGTTCGCCGAGGCCCATATCCCCGCCTATGACACGCCGGGCCAGGCGGCCCGCGCCTTCATGCATCTGGCCCGGCACCGGCGGAACCAGGGGCTGCTGATGCAGACGCCGCCGGCCCTGCCGGAGGAGTTCCAGCCGGATGCCGACGCCGCCCGGGCGGTGATCGCCGCGGCGCTGGCCGAGGGCCGGGCCGAGCTGACCCCGGCCGAGGCGCGGTCGGTGCTCGATGCCTACCGCATCCCGCTGCTGCCCGAAGGCGCCGCGGCTCCGCCCGAGTCGCATCCGCTGGTGCTGGGGATCGACGAGGACCCGGTGTTCGGCCCGGTGCTGCTGTTCGGCCAGGGCGGCGCCGCGGCCGAGCTGCTGCATGACGGCGTCGCCGCCCTGCCGCCGCTGAACGCGGTGCTGGCACGCGACCTGATGATGCGCGCCCGGGTGTGGCGGCTGCTGCAGGGCTATCGCGGCCGGCCGGCGGCCGACCTCGAGGCCGTGGCGCTGACCCTGGTCAAGCTGTCGCAGCTGGCCGCCGACCTGTCGGAGGTGGCGGCGCTGCGAATCAACCCGCTGCTGGCCGGCGCCGGCGGCGTGCTGGCGCCCGGCGCCGAGATCCGGGTGCAGCCGCCGCTGCCGCCGGGCACGCCGCGCTTCGCCATCCGGCCCTATCCGCAGCGGCTGGTGCAGCACCTGGCGCTGCGCGACGGGCGCGAGGTCACGCTGCGGCCGGTGCGGCCCGAGGACGAGCCGGCGATCCAGGAGATGCTGCAGCGGTCCAGCCCCGAGGATGTGCGGCTGCGCTTCTTCAGCGCCATGCGCAGCTTCAGCCACGAATTCGCCGCCCGGCTGACCCAGCTCGACTACGACCGCGAGATGGCGCTGGCGGCCGAGGCCGAGGAGGACGGGCGGCGGGTGATCCTGGGCGCGGTGCGCATCATCGCCGACCCGGACGGCGAGACCGCGGAATACGGCATCATGGTGCGCTCCGACCTCAAGGGCCAGGGCCTCGGCCACCGGCTGATGACCGAGATCATCGACTATGCCCGCGGCCGCGGCCTGAAGCGGATCTTCGGCGAGGTGCTGCGGGAGAACGTGACCATGCTGCGCATGGCCGGAGAGCTCGGATTCGCCCGCGCGGACGTGCCGGACGAGCCCGGCATCATTCATGTGACGATTTCGCTCGACGATATGCCCGCTCTCAGTCAGCATTCTGCCTAGGGATCCAGTTGCCCAGGGGGATGGGTGACTGGTGTTTTTCCTCTTTGAATGAACGACTTGTCCGTATACGTTGAGGGCCTGCGTTAATTTTGGGGCCCGCGGCGATGCCGCTGGGCTTTTGGGTTTGGGGGAGCTTGGAGGGGAAGATGCCAGGGACATTCCGCTGGACCAGGACGGTTGCGGCCACGGCCTTGCTCGCGGGGCTGCTTGCCGCCTGCGCCGAGGCGCCGAAGCCCAAACCGGTGGTCGCCAGCGGCCCCTGGGGCGCCGAGATCCACGACGCCTCGCGCCGCTTCAACATCCCCGAGGAGTGGATCCGCGCGGTGATGCATGTGGAGAGCGGCGGCCAGACCCATTGGAAGGGCGGCCAGCCGATCACCAGCCATGCCGGCGCCATGGGGCTGATGCAAGTCATGCCCGGCACCTATGACGAGCTGCGCTACGCCCACGGCCTGGGCCCGGATGCCTATGAGCCGCGCGACAACATCCTGGCCGGCGCCGCCTATATCCGCGAGATGTACGACCTGTACGGCTATCCCGGCTTCCTCGGCGCCTACAATGCCGGGCCGGAGCGGTACCGCCAGTATGTCGAGGAAGGCCGGCCGCTGCCGCGCGAGACCGAGCGCTACATGGACATCATCGCGCCGCAGATCGCCGGCATCATGCCGGGCCAGGGCGGCAGCGACCGGATGACCCAATACGCCGCCGCCCAGATCCAGCAGAAGGTGCCGGCGCCGATCCGCATGGCGCCGATCCCCGACGGATCCTCGCGGCGCAACACCACCGTGGTGGCGGCGATGCAGCCGATCCCGGACGGCTCGTCGATGCGGAACACGACGGTGGTCGCCGCGATGCAGCCGATTCCCGATGGCTCCTCGACCCGGAACAGCACCGTGGTCGCAGCGATGCAGCCGATCCCGGACGGGTCGAGCACCGCCTCGGCGCTGCCGCCGGTCCGCGTGGTACAGCAGCCCGGCGTGGTGCGGATGCAGCCGATCCCGGATGGCGCCAGCACCCAGGTCGCCGCGGCCGCCCCGGTGGCGCGCCAGGTCGCTCCGGCCCCGGTCCGAATGGCCCCGATCCCCGACGGCAGCACCCAGGTCGCCGCCGCGGCCCCGGTCGCCCGTCCGGCGCCGATCCGCATGGCCCCGATCCCGGATGCGCCGTCGGCACAGATCGCGGCCGTCGCGCCGGCCCCGGTCCCTGCCGCCCGCGTGGCCGTGGCGCCGACCCGGATGGCGCCGATCCCCGACGCCCCGCCGGTCCGCGTCGCCTCGGCGGCCAAGCCCGCGCGCGCCCCGGCGCTCCAGCAGGTCGCCGACGCCGCCGAGCCGCGGCGCCAGGCCAACGGCCTGCCCACCGGCTGGTTCGTGCCGAGCGCCCCGGGCAACTGACGCTCTGTTCAAGAAAAAGCCCGCGCCGCCGAAGGGTGGCGCGGGCTTTTTCTTTGGGTAGCCGAAATTGATTGCCTCTCCCGCTTGCGGGAGAGGTCGGAGACGCGAAGCGGCTCCTGGTGAGGGCGTCTCGGCCTCGACACCCGGGTCAGCGTTTCAGGACTGGGCGGATCCTGCGCTCGCTCACGCTGAGGCCTGTGAGCTTGACACGGCCGCTATCCCCTCACCCGGACATCCTTCGGATGTCCGACCTCTCTCGCAAGCGGGAGAGGCAACCCGTTCCTGGATTCGCGGCTGCCCTCACCAGCCTCACGCCGCGTCGGGCAGGCCGGCGGGGCGGCGGTAGCTCCAGGCGCCGAGCGGCGGCAGGTTGCGCCAGACGAAATCGACCATCCGGCCCTGCAACCCCAGCTTACGCCGCGGCAGCGGCGACAGGATCTGGTTGGTCAGCTGCAGGAAGCGCCCCGACCGCCCCATGCGGGCGAAGGCGGCGTCGATGATGCGGCGCTGCAGGTCGAGCGGGAACCAGATGATCGGCAGGCTGGACGCCACCATCGACAGCCGGCGGATCCCCGCGGCGTCCAGCATCGGTCCGATCTCGGCCACGTCGCCCTCCAGCACCGTGACGCCGGGGAAGCGCTGGCGCAGCACGGCGCAGAATTCGGGCATCTTCTCGACCAGGATCAGCTTCTCGGGCGGCAGCCCGGTCGCCAGCAGCCCTTCGGTCAGGCTGCCGCTGCCGGCGCCGAGCTCGAGCACCGGGTCGCTGCAGCGGGGGTCGATGTGCCGGGCGAAGGCGCGGGCCACGGCGGGGCCTGACGGCGCCCAGGCCGCGACCTTCAGCGGCGAGCGGAACCACAACCGGACATACAGCCAGGAATCCTTGCTCATTCGACACACCTCCGTGCCGTTCGTCGGGACAACCGTCTGTCGTTGCTGAGAGTTCCCGGGCTCAGGCCTGCGCCTGGACGTCGAGCGAATAGCCGGCGGAGCGGACGGTGCGGATCAGGTCGGTCTCGCTGTCGTCGTTCAGCGCCTTGCGCAGGCGCCGGATATGGACGTCGACGGTGCGCGGCTCGACATAGACGTCGTGGCCCCAGACGATGTCGAGCAGCTGCTCGCGGCTGAACACCCGGCCGGGATGCTGCATGAAGTGGCGCAGCAGGCGGAACTCGGTCGGGCCGAGATGCACGTCGCGGTTGCCGCGGCGGACGCGGTGGCCGCCGAGATCCATGCTGAGATCGGCGTAGCTGAGGATGTCGCCGGCGCTGGACGGCGAGGTCCGGCGCAGCACCGCCTTGATCCGGGCCATCAGCTCCGGCGTCGAGAACGGCTTGGCGACATAGTCGTCGGCGCCGGAATCGAGGCCGCGGACGCGGTCCCCCTCCTCGCCCCGCGCGGTCAGCATGATCACCGGGATGTCGCGGGTCTTGGCGCCGCGGCGCAGCTGGCGGCAGACCTCGATGCCGGAGAGATGCGGCAGCATCCAGTCGAGCAGCACCAGGTCCGGGCGCTGTTCGCTGGCCAGCAGCAGCGCCTCCTCGCCGTCATAGGCGGCAAGGACGCGGAAGCCCTCGCGCTCGAGGTTGTAGGTCAGGAGGGTGACGAGGTCGACTTCGTCCTCGACCACCAGAACCAGCGGCTGGATGCCGGCCCTCATGCGTTCTCCTCCGGCTTGGCCTCGGGGGTGACGACGGTGAAGGAGGAGGAGTCGCCCTTCGGCCGCGCGTCCTTCACCGGCTTGCCCGTGAGCAGGAAGTGGATCAGCTCGGCGATGTTGGTGGCGTGGTCGCCGATCCGCTCGATGTTCTTGGCGATGAACAGCAGATGGGTGCAGGGGGTGATGTTGCGCGGATCCTCCATCATGTAGGTAAGGGTCTCGCGGAACAGGCTGGTGTAGAGGTCGTCGACCGATTCGTCCTGGCGCCAGGCCGACAGCGCCTTCTCCAGGTCGCGCTCGGTGTAGGCGTCGAGCACGTCCTTGATGATCTGCTGCACCATCCGGCCCATGCGCGGCAGCGTCGCCACCGGCCGGACCACCGGCACCTGGGCCAGGGCCAGGGACCGCTTGGCGATGTTGGCGGCGTAGTCGCCGATCCGCTCGAGATCCGAGGCGATGCGCAGGGCCGAGATCACCTCGCGCAGATCGGCCGCGAAGGGCTGGCGCAGGGCCAGGATCTGGACCACCGCGGCGTCGACCGAGGCCTCGTAGGCGTCCATCTGCTCGTCGCTGCGCATCACCCGGCCGGCGAGGTCGGCGTCGCGCCGCACCACCGCCTGGATGGCGAGCTCAAGCTGGCTCTCGGCCAGGCCGCCCATCTGCACGATGGTGCGGCGCAGGGCCTCGAGCTCCTGGTCGAAGGACTTGACGATATGTTCGTTTGCCATGGCGCTGATCCTTCTGCCCCCCGGCTCAGCCGAAGCGGCCGGTGATGTAGCTGTGCGTCCGCTCGTTCTTCGGGCTGGTGAACAGCTCCGACGTCTCGCCGAACTCGACCAGCTCGCCAAGATACATGAAGGCGGTGAAGTCGGCGGCGCGGGCCGCCTGCTGCATGTTGTGGGTGACGATCGCGATCGTGTAGTCGGTCTTCAGCTCGTCGATCAGCTCCTCGATCTTAGCGGTCGAGATCGGGTCGAGCGCCGAGGTCGGCTCGTCGAGCAGCAGCACGTCGGGCTGCATCGCCACGGTGCGGGCGATGCACAGGCGCTGCTGCTGGCCGCCGGACAGGCTGGTGCCGCTCTTCTTCAGCTTGTCCTTGACCTCGTCCCACAGTGCGGCGCGGCGCAGCGCCGCCTCGATCCGGCTGTCCATCTCGGCCTGGTCGAGCTTCTCGTACAGCCGGATGCCGAAGGCGACGTTGTCGTAGATCGACATCGGGAACGGCGTCGGCTTCTGGAACACCATGCCGACGCGGGCCCGCAGCAGGTTCACATCCTGCTTCGAGCTGAGGATGTTCTCGCCGTCCAGCAGCACCTCGCCGGCGGCGCGCTGCTTCGGATACAGGTCGTACATCCGGTTCAGGATGCGCAGCAGCGTCGACTTCCCGCAGCCCGAGGGACCGATGAAGGCGGTCACGCAGCGCTCGTACAGCGGCAGGCTGATCTTCTTCAGCGCCTCGTTGTCATCGTAGAAGAAGGACAGGTTGCGGACCGAGATCTTCTCGCGCAGATCGCGGCCGAGATCGGTCGGACGCTGGACATTGATGTTCATGTCGAGCGTCGTCACCTGAGCACCATTGCCTGTCATGACCGTCAGCCCTGCTTGCCGCCGAGCGAGGAGAGCGCCCGGGCGATGATGTTGAGAAGAAGGATCGTCGCCGTGATCAGAAGCGCGCCGCCCCAGGCCAGGCGCTGCCAGTCCTCGTAAGGGCTGAGCGCGAACTGGAAGATGACCACCGGCAGGTTGGCCATCGGCGCGTTCATGTCCGTGCTCCAGAACTGGTTGTTCAGGGCGGTGAACAGCAGCGGCGCGGTCTCGCCGCTGATCCGGGCCACCGCCAGCAGCACGCCGGTGATCATGCCGTTGCGCGCGGCCCGGTAGCAGATCATCAACACCACCTTCCACTGCGGCGAGCCCAGCGCCGCGGCGGCCTCGCGCAGGGTGTTCGGCACCAGCTTCAGCATGTCCTCGGTGGTGCGGATCACCACCGGCATGGCGATGATCGACAGGGCCACGGCACCGGCCCAGGCCGAGAAATGGCCCATCGACGACACCATGATCTCGTAGACGAACAGGCCGATCACGATCGAAGGCGCGCTGAGCAGGATGTCGTTGATGAAGCGGATCACCTCCGCCAGCTTGCTGGTCTTGCCGAACTCGGCCAGATAGGTGCCGGCGAGGATGCCGATCGGGGTGCCGATCAGCGTGCCGACCACGGTCATGATCAGGCTGCCGAAGATCGCGTTCAGCAGGCCGCCCCCCTCGCCCGGAGGCGGCGGGGTGGATTCGGTGAACAGGGCCGGCGTGATGGCGGAGAGGCCGTTGGCCACCAGCGTCGCGAGAATCCAGACCAGCCACATCAGGCCGAAGGCGGCGGCACCGACCGAGATGGCCAGCGCCGCCTTGTTGACGGCGCGACGCCGGGCGTAGAGTGCGGATGAAGCCGGCATGTCCTAGCCCCCCGTCTTGCGCTGCAGCCGCAGCAGCTGGATCTTGGCCAGCGCCAGGACGATGAAGGTGATGACGAAGAGCACGAGGCCCAGCGCGATCAGCGACGAGGTGTAGAGGTCGCCGACGGCCTCGGTGAACTCATTGGCGATCGAGGCCGAGATGGTGGTGCCCGGCGCCAGGATCGAGTTCGAGATGCGGTGGGCGTTGCCGATGACGAAGGTCACCGCCATGGTCTCGCCCAGCGCCCGGCCGAGGCCGAGCATGACGCCGCCGACCACGCCGACGCGGCTGTAGGGCAGCACCACCTTCCACACCACCTCCCAGGTCGTGGCCCCCAGGCCGTAGGCCGATTCCTTGAGCAGCGGCGGCACCGTCTCGAACACGTCGCGCATGATCGAGGTGATGAAGGGCAGCACCATGATCGCCAGGATCAGCCCGGCGGTGAAGATGCCGATGCCGTAGGGCGGGCCGGCAAAGAAGATGCCGATCCAGGGGAGCTTACCGAGCGTCTGGATCAGGAAGGGCTGCACCGTCTGCTGCAGGATCGGCGCCAGCACGAAGAAACCCCAGATGCCGTAGATGATGCTGGGGATGCCGGCCAGGAGCTCGATGGCGATGCCGAGCGGCCGCTTCAGCACCGGAGGGCACAGCTCGGTCAGGAAGATGGCGATGCCGAAGCTGATCGGGACGCCGATCACCATGGCGATCAGCGAGGTCATCAGCGTGCCGTAGATCGGCGCCAGTGCGCCGAACTTCTCCGTGACCGGGTTCCAGACCTCGTTGGCGACGAAGCCGAAGCCGAAGGTCTGCAGCGCCGGCATGGCGCCGATGATCAGCGACAGGATCACCCCGCCGAGGATCGCCAGCACCAGCACGGCGAAGAACAGCGTGACCAGGCGGAAGCCGGTGTCTGTCGCGCGCTGGCGCCGCGCGGTCCGCGCGTCGATCCGCGGCCCGATCTTCTGATAGGTGGCATCCACCATCGATCACCTTGCCCTGGAAACCGGCGGCGCCGTGCGTAAATTCGCACGGCGCCCAATCGATCAGCCGTTGCCGGCGATCACTTCGAGGCGGTCCAGACCGGCTTGCCGTCGGCGCCCTTGATGCTGTCGGCCCAGGTCTTGTGGACCATGTCGACAACCGCATCCGGCATCGGCACGTAGTCGAGATCCTCGGCCAGCTTGTCCTGGCCGTAGGCCCAGGCGAAGAACTGCAGCGCGGTGGCCGACGCGGCCTGATCCTGCGGCTGCTTGTACATCAGGATGAAGCTGGCGCCGGTGATCGGCCAGCTCTCGGCACCCGGCTCGTTGGTCAGGATGACGTAGTAGCCCTTGGCATTGGCCCAGTCGGCGGCCGAGGCCGCGGCCTGGAAGCTCTTGATCGTCGGGTCGACCGCCTTGCCGTCCTTGTTGACCAGCTTGATGTAGGTCAGCTTGTTCTGCTTGGCGTAGGCATATTCGACGTAGCCGATGGCGCCTTCGGTCTGCTTGGCGGTGTTGGCGACGCCCTCATTGCCCTTGGCGCCGATGCCGGCCGGCCACTGCACCGAGGAGTTGGCGCCGACCGTGTCCTTGAACTTGGCGTTCACCGACGAGAGATAGGTGGTGAACAGGAAGTTGGTGCCCGACCCGTCCGACCGGTAGGCCGGGGCGATGGCGGTGTCCGGCAGCTCGACGCCCGGGTTCAGCGCCTTGATCTTGTCGTCGTTCCAGGCGGTGATGTCGCCGAGATAGATCTGCGCGACCAGGTCGCCGCTGAGGATCAGCTGGCCCGGCGCGACGCCCGGGATGTTCACCACCGGCACGACGCCGCCCATGATCATCGGGAACTGCACGAGGCCGGCGGCGTCGAGGTCCTCCGGCTTCAGCGGCATGTCCGAGGCGCCGAAGGTGACGGTCTTTTCCTTGATCTGCTTGATGCCGCCGCCCGAGCCGATCGACTGGTAGTTCAGGCCGATGCCGCTTTCCTTCTTATAGGCGTCGGCCCACTTGGCGTAGACCGGGTAGGGGAAGGTGGCGCCGGCGCCGGAAATATCGGCCGCCTGGGACGCGCCCGCCACGAGCGCAACCGCCGCGCCGAGCACCGCGCTGCGGAGGATGGTTCGTGAAAAAAGCTTCACGCGAATCTCCTGTGGTGGTGGGACGAGCCCTGCAGCGTCGTCCGTCACGGCGGAGGCCGTGTTCGACAGCAGGCTATAGTCGCCGCCACAGAAGCTTTTAAGACAGTTCAGTTACAGTTTTATGAAGGCCCCGGCCGACCGGCTTGCCGCCTGGGGCGGCGGGCAGATGCACGGTGAAAACGCTGCCGCGGCCGACCTCGCTGTCGATCTCCAGCCGGCCGCGATGGCGGCTGACGATGTGCTTGACGATGGCGAGGCCCAAGCCAGTGCCGCCGACGGCGCGGCTGCGCGCCGGGTCGACGCGGTAGAATCGCTCGGTCAGCCGCGGCAGGTGCTCGCGGGCGATGCCGTCGCCCTGGTCGGTGACGCTGACGACGAGGCTGCTCCGCCGTCCCTCCGCCGCCGGCCGCGCGGACAGGCCGACGACGCCGCCCTGCTTGCCGTAGTTGATCGCGTTCGACACCAGGTTCTGGAACACCTGGTACAGCTGGTCCGAATCCCCAACCACCGGGGGCAGGTCGGGCGCCAGGTCGAGCTCGAGCCGCTGCGCCTTGCGCTGGGCCTTGAGCTCGAGCGCGTCGGCCACCGACTGCAGCAGCGGGCCGACCGCCACCCGCCCGGTCGGCGGCACATGCTCGTCCAGCTCGATGCGGGACAGCGACAACAGGTCGTTGACCAGCCGCGACATCCGTTCGGCCTGCTGCTGCATGATACCGAGGAAGCGCTCGCGCGCCGCCGAATCATCCCGCGCCGGGCCGCGCAGCGTCTCGATGAAGCCCATCAGGCTGGACAGCGGCGTGCGCAGCTCGTGGCTGGCATTGGCGACGAAATCGGCCCGCATCTGCTCGACCCGCTTGGTCGCGGTCAGGTCGTAGAAGGTAACCAGCAGCGCCGGCTCGGGCCGGTCGCCGGATTCGCGCTCGCCGGCATCGCCGCGCCGCTCGAAGCGCTGGATGCGGACCTCGAACTCGCGCTCGATCGGCACCGGCAGGTTCAGCGCCACGGTCTGGATCGGGCCGCCGGCGAGGACGGCGTCGACCGCGGCGACGATCTCCGGATGGCGGATCGCCTCGGCCATGTCGCGGCCCAGCAGCCGGTCGCCGAACAGCCGCCCGGCGGCCTCGTTGGCGCGCAGCACGCTGCGGTCGCCGGCCAGCACCAGGATCGGGTCGTCCTGCGCCTCCAGGATCTCCGACGCGGTCTGCAGCTCGACCGCCAGGCTGCGCTCGCGGCCGCGGGCGTGGCGCTGCAGCCGCTGCAGGTGCAGGAACAGGATCTGGCCGATCTCGGTCGAGGGCCGCGGCGGCCGCTCCGGCGCCTCGGCGGTCGACGCCTCGATGTGCCGGCGCAGCAGGTCGAGGTCGCGCAGCAAGCGCCAGGCGAAGACGCCGGCGACGCCGACCACCGCCACCACGCCACCCACCGCCAGCCAGACACCGATCCCGCCAGACCCGTGCGACAGCAGCAGCAGCGCGATCACCAGGGCGGCGATCACCCCGATGCCGAACAGGTGGCGATAGATCGGTCCGGCCATGCACACGTGCCCCGAGCAGCGAGCCCCAGAATACCGCGATCACGCGGGACGCGGCGACGCTACCTGCGCTCGATGACGGTTTCGTGTCGCCGGCTGCGGCATGACGGCCGGTGCCGCCATCCGTCAGGAGGGGACGGACACGCCGGCGCCGGCGCCCATATAGGGGCCGCGGGCCGGCTTCTCCGACCGCTCGCAGGCGGCGGCGCCGACCGCCACCGCCAGCAGCACGGCGAGGAGGCCGAGGCGGCGCATCATTCGCCCCGGGCCACGCCGACCATGGCCGGGCGCAGCAGCCGGCCCTGCAGCACATAGCCGGGCTGGATCACTTGGACGATGGTGCCGGCCGGCTTGCCGGTGCCCGGCAGCTCGAACATGGCCTGGTGGAAGTTCGGGTCGAAGGTCTCGCCGACTGGCTCGATCCGGGTCACGCCGTGGCGCTCGAAGGCGGCCAGCAGCTGGCGCTCGGTGGCGGCGACGCCGTCGACCAGGGTCTTCAGCGCCGCATCCGCCTCGACCGCCCCGGCCGGCACCGCGTCGATGGCGCGGCGCAGGTTGTCGGCGGCGTCGAGCAGCGACTTGGCGAAGCCGGAGATGGCGTATTTCGCCGTATCCTCGCGCTCGCGCTCCGACCGGCGGCGGATGTTCTCGGTCTCCGCCAAAGCGCGCAACGCCTGGTCCTTCAGCTTGGCGTTGTCGGCCTCGAGCTCCGAGATGCGTTCCAGCGCCCCGGCCAGCGCCGCGTCGTCGGTGACCCCGGCGGTCCCGGATTCGGCGACACCCTCGACCTCGGGCCCCACGGCCCCGGTCTCCGGCTCCGTCGCGTCGGGGCGGTGCTCGGCGGACATCGTCTTGTTGTGCATCATGCTACCTGGTTCGTGGTCTCGTTGGTCCTGAGGAGACGGCCTATCATCTTCGCGGTGTAATCCACCATCGGGATGATGCGCGCATAGTTCAGCCGGGTCGGCCCGATCACGCCGACGGCGCCGACCACACGCTGGTCGCCGCCCTTGTACGGGGCGATGATCATCGAGCAGCCGGTGTGGCTGAACAGCCCGTTCTCGGCGCCGATGAAGATCTGCACGCCCTCGGCGGCATTGGCCGCGTCGAGCATCTTGAGCAGCGCCTCCTTGGTCTCCAGCGCCTGGAACAGGGTGCGGATGCGCTCCAGATCCTCCAGCGCGGTGACGTCGTTGAGCAGGCGGGACTGGCCCTTGACGATCAGCGTGCCGCCTCCGCCGCCGCTCCAGGTGGCGAGCCCGGCCGCGACCACCTTGGCCGCGAGGCTGTCGAGCTGGCTTTTCTGCGTCTCGATCTCACCCAGCACCTCGGCCCGCGCCTCGCCGATGGTGCGGCCGACGATGCGGGCGTTGAGGTAGTTGGTGACGTGGACGAAGGTCGAGGCCGGCAGGCCCAGCGGCACCTCCAGCACCCGGTTCTCGACCATGCCGTCCTCGGTGACCAGCACCACCAGGGCGCGGCCCGGCGACAGGTTGACGAACTCGATATGCTTCAGCGGCCGGTCGGTCTTCGGCGCCAGCACCAGCCCGGCGCAGGCGGACAGGCCGGAGAGGGCCGAGGTCGCCTCCTCCAGCATCTCCGACACGCCGCGCCCGGCCTGGGCGCACATCGCCTCGATCGAGGCTCGCTCGCTCTCGCCGACATCGCCGAGCTGCATCAGCCCGTGCACGAACAGGCGCAGCCCCGCATCGGTCGGCAGCCGCCCGGCCGAGGTGTGCGGGGCGTAGAGCAGGCCGGCATCCTCGAGATCCGCCATGACGTTGCGGATCGTCGCCGGCGACAGCGACATGCCGAGCCGGCGCGACAGGGTGCGGCTGCCCACCGGCTCGCCGGACTGGACATAGGCGTCGACGATCTGGCGGAAGATCTCCCGCGAGCGCTCGTCGAGGTCCCGGAACGCCTGGCCGCCGGATCGGGTCGAGAGTTCGTTCAGCATGCTCATGGCCGTCGCCACGCTATGTAGGGGCCGTCTGACCCGAATCAACGTGCCGGGCTTTACGGGCCGAAGCTGCAAGGATAGCGTGCGGGCCCCTCGCCGAGAACAGAAAGCGACCCCATGCGACCGTCCGGACGCGCCTTCGACGCCCTGCGCGCCATCCGCCTCGAGACCGACGTCAACAAATACGCCGAGGGCTCGTGCCTGGTGAAGTTCGGCGACACCCATGTGCTGTGCACCGCCTCGGTCGACGACCGGGTGCCGTCCTGGCTGAAGAACGGCGGCAAGGGCTGGGTGACGGCGGAGTACGGCATGCTGCCGCGCGCCACCGACCAGCGCACCGACCGCGAGGCCGCGCGCGGCAAGCAGACCGGGCGGACCCAGGAGATCCAGCGCCTGATCGGCCGGTCGCTGCGCGCCGTCACCGACCTGAAGGCGCTGGGCGAGATCCAGATCAAGGTCGATTGCGACGTGCTGCAGGCCGATGGCGGCACCCGCACCGCCGCGATCACCGGCGGCTATGTCGCGCTGGTGCTGGCGCTGCGCCATCTGGTGCAGATCCGCAAGATCAAGGCGCTGCCGCTGACCGACAGCGTCGCCGCCATCTCCTGCGGCCTGCACCAGGGCCAGGCGGTGCTGGACCTCGACTATGCCGAGGATTCGAGCGCCCAGGCCGACGCCAACTTCGTCATCACCGGCAAGGGCGGGCTGGTCGAGGTGCAGGCGACGGCGGAGCAGACCCCGTTCAGCCGGGCCGAGTTCGACGCGCTGCTGGCGCTGGCCGAGCAGGGCACGGCCGAGCTGACGGCGATCCAGAAGGCGGCGCTCGGAGAGGATTGAGGCCTCCGGGATGCGGCGGTGCGGCGCTTGAGCCGCGGCCGGGGGCGTGAAATCCTGCGGCCCCATCATGCGGGAGAGGGTTGATGCTCGGCCTCCTGGCGCTGCTCACGGCGCTCGCCACCGTCCTGATTCCGGGTCTGCCGCAGGTCGGTGACGGGCTGGCGACGGCCTCACGGACCTTCGCCGCCCTGCCCCATGCCGAGAAGCTGATCGACTACGCTCCCGAAGGCGGCGGCCCGGTCCTGTACCGGCTGCCGGGCAATGTCTGCTTCCTGCGCCTGAGCCGGCAGGCAGGCCAGACCGAATGGGTCCGGCGCGACGATCAGGACCGGATCGAGATCACCGTCTCCGCCCCCGGCTTGGCCCAGGCGGGCGGCCGCTTCGACCCCGACGGCACCGCAGAGCTGCAGCTGGGCGGCCGCGCCGTGGCGGTCCCGGTCGTGTCGCCTGGCCTGCCGACCTGGCGCTTCACGCTGGAGGACTCGCCGGCGCTGCAGGAGACGCTCGACGCCGACGAGGCGACGCTGCACTTCATCGCGGTCCGCGGCGGCAAGCCGGTGCCGGAGGAGCTTCTGAGCATCGCCGCCGGCAACCTCTGGCAGGGCATCCAGGGCCTGGAGTCCTGCGCCATCGGCGCCGAGCCGCCGGGCGTGGTCGGGCCTTGAGTGCGCCCGCGGTTGCGGTCCGAGCGCGGCGGGCAGATCATCCCGGCATCCGATCCGACCCCGCGAGGTCCCCATGATCGAAGCCTCCTGCCATTGCGGCGCCGTGCGGCTGCAGGTCGCGGAGCGGCCGCAGCGCCTGACCTCCTGCAACTGCTCGATCTGCCGCCGCCTCGGCACGCTGTGGGCCTATTACCCACGCGACCAGCTGACCATCGTGCAGGGCGCCGGCACCACCGTGCCCTACATCCAGGGCGACCGCACCCTGGCGCTCCACCACTGCCCGACCTGCGGCTGCGTCACCCATTGGGAGGGGCTTCCGGCCGGGGACCCGGCGCGGGTTGCGATCAACGCCCGGCTGATCGACCCGGCCGAGATCGATGGCGTGCCGGTGCGCCGTTTCGACGGGGCGGACACCTGGACCTATCTGGATTGATAGGTGGCGGCCGCGGCCTCGACCCGATGCCTCAGGCCGGAGCACAGGCCGACGGCAAAGGCGGTCTCGGCCATCAGGAACATCGGGCCGATCAGCAGCTGGAACAGGTTCGACAGGAAGGCCGGCCGCTTGCCCTCATAGGCGTGGCCGACCAGCTGCAGCGCCCAGCCGCCGACGAACAGCGTGCCGGCGACGATCCAGGTGACCGAGCCGCCGCCGGCCAGGGCATGGGCGACGATCAGCCCCGGGATCACCACCACCGCCATGGCCAGGCCGAGCCCGAGGTCGAGCGCGACCCACAACAGCCAGACCAGGAGCGCGACGAGGTCGGCCAGCGTCGCCGGCCAGCCGCCGATGCTGCCGAGCGGCACGGTGGCCAGCGCGATGAGCACGGCCAGGATGATCGCCGGGATGCCGAAGAAATGGGTCAGCCGGTTGCGGCCGTCGCGGTGGAAGCTGGTGTACATCGCCATCTGGCGATCGAACAGATCCGAAGCCATGCGCGATCCTCCCCGAGAGGAGAATAAACCCAGCAGGGGAGAATCGCGCCGAAAATCCTCAGTCCTGCAAGGCGAGGAGCAGGCTGGACGTATCGACCCGGCCGCCGGCCTTGGCCTGGACTGCCGAGTAGAACTGGTCGACCAGCGCCGTCACCGGCAGCCGGGCGCCGTTGTGCTTGGCCTCCTGGAAGCAGATGCCGAGGTCCTTGCGCATCCAGTCGATGGCGAAGCCGAAGTCGAACTTGTTCTGCAGCATGGTGCGGCCGCGATTCTCCATCTGCCAGCTCTGGGCCGCGCCCTTGGAGATGACGTCGAGCACCAGATTGCCGTCGAGCCCGGCCTTCTGGGCGAAGTTCAGCCCCTCGGCCAGGGCCTGGACCAGCCCGGCGATGCAGATCTGGTTGACCATCTTGGTCAGCTGGCCGGCGCCGGCCGGGCCCATCAGGGTGCAGGCGCGGGCGTAGCTGTCGATCACCGGCTTGGCGACGGCGAAGACCGGCTCGCGCCCGCCGCACATCACCGTCAACACGCCGTTCTCCGCCCCCGCCTGGCCGCCGGAGACCGGCGCGTCGAGGAAGCCGAAGCCGAGCTTGTCGGCCTCCGCCTCCAGCTCGCGGGCGATGTCGGCCGAGGCCGTGGTATGGTCGACCAGGATGGCGCTGCCGGACATGCCGGCGAAGGCGCCGTCCGGCCCCTGGACCACGGAACGGATGTCGTCGTCGTTGCCGACGCACATGAACACGATCGCGGCGTCCTTCGCCGCCTCGGCCGGGGTCGGCGCCCACTGGCCGCCGTGACGCTCCGCCCAGGCCTCGGCCTTCGCCGCGGTGCGGTTGAACACGGTGACCTCGTGCCCCGCCTTGACAAGATGCCCCGCCATCGGCGCGCCCATGACGCCCATGCCCAGGAATGCGACCTTCATCGTCCTCGCCCCTCACCGCCATGCGTTGGAGGCGACACAGTGCACCAACCGCCGCCTTTGATTCCAGCCTCCGGCGCGCGTATCTGATGCCCATCATGACGATAAGACGTTTCGCCGCCGACCATCTGGTCATCGCCAGCCACAACAAGGGCAAGATCCCGGAGATCGCCGCCCTGCTGCAGGGCCGCGTGCCGCGGCTGACCTCGGCCGCCGACCACGGTGTGCCGGAGCCGGAGGAGACCGGCGACAGCTACATCGCCAATGCCGAGCTGAAGGCCCGCTTCGTGGCCGCGGCCACCGGCCTGCCCTCGCTGGCCGACGACAGCGGCGTTTCCGTCAGCGGCCTGGGCGGCGATCCCGGCATCTACTCCGCCCGCTGGGCCGAAAAGCCCGACGGGACCGGCCGCGACTTCGCCCATGCCATGGAGCAGGTGCGGCTGAGGCTGGGCGACCACCCGGACCGCGGCGCCCGCTTCGTCTGCGCCCTGTCGCTGTGCTGGCCGGACGGGCATTGCGAGACGGTGGAGGGCGAGATCCGCGGCCAGCTGGTCTGGCCCGCCCGCGGCACCAAGGGCTTCGGCTACGACCCGATCTTCGTGCCGAACGGCCACGACCGCACCTTCGGCGAGATGGAGTCGGCCGAGAAACACGCCATGAGCCACCGCGCCGACGCCTTCCGCAAGCTGGTGGCGCGCTGCTTCGAGGGCGGATGACCGCCCCCGGTTTCGCCCTCTATGTCCATTGGCCGTTCTGCCGGTCGAAATGCCCCTATTGCGACTTCAACTCGCATGTCCGGGAGCAGGTGGAGCATGAGCGCTGGCGCCGGGCGCTGGTGGCGGAGCTGGACCATTTCGCCGACCTGACGCCGGGCCGGACGCTGACCTCGATCTTCTTCGGCGGCGGCACCCCGTCGCTGATGCAGCCGGCCACGACGGCGGCGGTGATCGACCGCGCCGGCGAGCGCTGGGGCCTGGCGCCCGATGTCGAGATCACGCTGGAGGCGAACCCGACCTCGGTCGAATCCCACCTCTTCGCCGGCTTCCGCGCCGCCGGTGTGAACCGGGTGTCGCTCGGCGTCCAGGCGCTGGACGAGGCGTCGCTGCGCTTCCTCGGCCGCAACCATTCGGCGGATGAGGCGCTGGCCGCCGTCGGCCTGGCCGCCCGGCATTTCGACCGCTTCTCCTTCGACATGATCTACGCCCGGCCGGGCCAGACCGTGGCCGGCTGGACGGCGGAGCTGCGCCGCGCGCTGGACCATGCCGTCGGCCACATCTCGGCCTATCAGCTGACGATCGAGCAGGGTACCCGCTTCCACACGCTCTATTCCCGCGGCGAGCTGGTGCTGCCGGACGAGGACACCCAAGCTGCCCTGTACGAGACCACGGCCGAGGTGCTGGGCGCCGCCGGCCTGCCCGGCTACGAGATCTCGAACCATGCCCGGCCGGGCGAGGAATCGCGCCACAACCTGACCTATTGGCGCTATGGCGACTATGTCGGCGTCGGCCCCGGCGCGCATGGCAGGCTGACGCTGAACGACGGGAAGTGGGGCACCCGCACCCACCGGGCGCCGGAGGTGTGGCTGGAGCGGGTCGAGGCGGCCGGCCATGCCGAGCATGAGCGCGAGGCGGTGCCGCCCGAGGCCCGGCGCGACGAGATGCTGATGATGGGGCTGCGCCTGGCCGAGGGCGTGCCGAAATCCCGCATCGCCGACGAATCCGGCCTGCCCTTCGACCGTGCGATCGACCGCCGCCGGCTGGACCGGCTGGTCGCCGGCGGCTTCCTGGCGGAGAACGAGGACCGCCTGACCGCCACCCCGGCCGGCCGCCAGCGCCTGGACGCGGTGCTGGCGGCGCTGCTGGGGTGAGACGGATCAGCCCTGCTTCGTCACCGTGAAGTGGGTGGCGCGAGACGAGCCGACCTGTTCGGTGCAGGCATAGCCCAGGGCGGCAAGGTCGATTCCGGCGAACAGGCTCTCGCCGCTGCCCAGCAGAAGGGGCGACACGGCGATGTGCATATCGTCGATCAGACGCTTGCGCAGATACTGGTGAATGGTGGCGACGCCGCCGCCGACCCGCACATCCTTGCCGCCGGCGGCCTCGCGCGCCTGATTCAGCGCCGAATCGATGCCGTCGGTGACGAAGTGGAAGGTGGTGCCGCCCTTCATCTCGATCGACGGGCGGGCGTGGTGGGTCAGGACGAAGACCGGCACGTGATAGGGCGGGGTCTCGCCCCACCAGCCCTTCCAGCTGTCGTCCGGCCAGGGGCCGCGCACCGGCCCGAACATGTTCCGGCCCAGGATCCAGGCGCCGACATTCTCGAAGCTGCGGGCGGCGAAGTCCTCATCGATGCCGGTCTCCCCGCCTTCCTTCCCGGTCATGGCCCGGAAGGTGGGGGTGGGGAAGAACCATTCGTGCAGCGCCTCGCCGCCCTTGCCGAGCGGGTTCTCGAGGCTCTGCTCCGGCCCGGCGCCGTAGCCGTCCAGGGAGATGGAGAAGGCGCGGACAACGAGCTTGGACATGACGGCGTTCCTCCAGATGACGTTGCTTTCTGCTTTCGTATAGCAACTGGTTATATAATGCAATCAGATTGTAGCGCGCACTGTCCCGCGCCATCGCGCAAGCTATTCTCTATGCCGAACTCACTGGGAAGGCAGCGTCATGGCGTCGGTCCGGTACATCGTCCACGACGTCGACCAGGCGGTCGCGTTCTATCGGGACAATCTGGGGTTCCGGCTGCAGCAGCAGTTCGGGCCGAACATGGCGATCCTGCTGCGGGACGGGCTGACCCTGTGGGTCGCCGGCCCCGGCGCCTCGGCCAGCCGGCCGATGCCGGACGGCCGCAAGCCCGAGCCCGGCGGCTGGAACCGATTCGTGCTGCAGGTCGACGACCTCGAGGCCCTGGTCGCCGATCTGCGCGGACGCGGCGTGCGGTTCCGCAACGACATCGTGGTCGGCCCCGGCGGCAAGCAGATCCTGTGCGAGGACCCGTCCGGCAACGTGGTCGAGCTGTTCCAGCCGGCCTGAGCGGACGCCCCGACCGGCTGGCCGTCGCTCACACCCTTGCGCAGATGAGCCGCCCGCCGTTGTTGTACAGCCCGTCCTTGCGCCGAGACAGGTAGCGCCGGTTCAGATCCTCCGGCTCCCAGTTCTCGACCTCGCCGAAGCCGAGGGCGAACAGCCGCTCCCGCAGCACGGCCGGATCGAATGAGGTGATCATCGGCTCGCCGAGCGCAGCTGCCCGCTGCCGTATCACCGCGCTCGTGGCCCGCTGGATCGGGTTCAGCAGCGACTCCGCCGGCTGGTAGTCGAAGGTGATCGAGCTCCCTCGGGGCAGTCCGGCCACGAAGCGCAACGGCTCCATGACCGCGGCTTCGGTCAGGTACATCGTCACGCCGAGCCATAAGAAGCAAGCCGGGCGGTCCGTCGCGAACCCGGCGTCGGCCAGCCCCTGCACCAGCGTCTCATGCTCGAAATCCACCGGCGCGAATGTGAGGCCGTCCGGCAGCGGGATGCCCGATTCGAGCAGGAGCTGGCGCTTCCACTGCTGGGTTGCGGGATGGTCGACCTCGAACACCCGCAACCCCGTGCCGGCAAAGCCGTCGCGATACGCGAAGGTGTCGAGGCCGGCGCCCAGGACGACATATTGCCGGACGCCGGCGGCCACGGCCCGGGCGACCTCGTCCTCGACCACCCTGCTGCGCACCACGACCGCCGCCCGCAGGCTGCGGTTGAGCGGATCGTTGTGCCGGAACGGGTCCCGGCGCAGCGCCGCCTCGGCCGCCGCCCCCAGGATCGGCAGCGCCACCGGATCGTGGAAGACGACCGGTTCGTCGAGCAGCTGATGCGCGGCGCGCTGCGTCGCGACCCATAGCGCCGTCCGGCTGGGCGTGCCGGATCGCACGGCGTTCGAGCCGTCAGCAAAAGCGGTTGCACCCGTCATCTGGTTTGCACCGTCAAGTTGCAGAAAGGATGAACGGACAGAGCGGATTCCGAGCAGATCGCCGACATACAGCGGGTCGCGATCAGCTCTCACCCCACCCTCATAGCCGACACCCGCAGAACGGCCAACGGGCCCGGGCTGCGACAACTTAACGATGCCGTTCCGGCGCGGCTGAACAGAGGCCCGACCGGACGGGTGGACACCCGCCCTCCGGCGCGGCATGGTCGCGCTCTGTTCCCGTCCGGAAAGGGCCCGCCGATGTCGACCACGCCGAAGACCTATTATCTGATCGACGGCTCGGGCTACATCTTCCGGGCCTTCCACGCCCTGCCGATGATGATGCGCAAGTCGGACGGCATGCCGGTGAACGCCGTCTACGGCTTCACCAACATGCTGATCCGCCTGCTGGCCGATCTCGACGCCGACCACCTGGCGGTGATCTACGACAAGTCGGAGCGCAGCTTCCGCAAGGAGATCTACCCCGCCTACAAGGCCCAGCGCCCCGACCCGCCGGAGGAGCTGATCCCGCAGTTCCCGCTGATCCGCGCCACCAGCGAGGCCTTCAACCTGCCCGGCGTCGAGGTCGAGGGCTTCGAGGCCGACGACATCATCGCCACCTATGCCCGGATGGCGCGGGAAGAGGGGTCGCGCGTCGTCATCGTCTCCTCCGACAAGGATATGATGCAGCTGGTCGGCGACGGCGTGACCATGCTGGACCCGATCAAGAACAAGCCGATCGACACGGCCGAGGTGATGGAGAAGTTCGGCGTGATGCCGGACCGGGTGATCGACGTGCAGGCCCTGGCCGGCGACAGCGTCGACAACGTGCCCGGCGTGCCCGGCATCGGCATCAAGACCGCGGCCCAACTGATCACCGAGTACGGCGACCTCGACGCGCTGCTGACCCGGGCCGGCGAGATCAAGCAGCCGAAGCGGCGCGAATCGCTGATCCAGTATGCCGAGCAGGCGCGGATCAGCCGCCAGCTGGTGACGCTGCGCAGCGACGCGCCGGTGCCATTCGGGCTGGAGGGCATCGTGGCCCGGCCGCCGGACCGGTCGAAGCTGGTCCGGTTCCTGGAGGAGATGGAGTTCCGGTCGACCATCACCCGGGTCGAGGCCGCCTTCGACAAGCTGGGCAGCACCGGCGGCGACGAGCCGGACCTGACGGCGCCGGGCAAGCCCGAGGCGATCGCCCAGGACTACCAGCTGGTGCAGGATGCGGCGGCGCTGCAGCGCTGGGCCGATGCGGCGGTCGAGGCCGGGGTGCTGGCGATCGACACCGAGACCAACTCGCTGGACGCCGAGGCGGCGATGCTGTGCGGCATCTCCCTGGCCACGGCGCCGGGCCGCGCCTGCTACATCCCGGTCGCCCATGTGCCGCCGGACGGCGACGGGCTGAACTTCGGCGGCCAGACGCTGCAGCAGATCCCGCTGGCCGAGATCCGCCGCATCCTCGGGCCGGTGCTGGTCGACCCGTCGGTGCTGAAGGTCGGGCACAACCTGAAATACGACGCCCACGTGCTGGGCCGGCCCGATGTCGGCCTGCCGATCACGCCGTGGGACGACACCATGCTGATTTCCTACGTGCTCGACGGCGGGGCGCATGGCCACGGCATGGACGAGCTGTCGGAGCTGCACCTGCAGCACCGCACCATCCCCTATTCCTCGGTCTGTGGCACGGGGAAGACCGCCATCACCTTCGACAAGGTGCCGCTGGACAAGGCCCTGGCCTATGCCGCCGAGGACGCCGACATCACCCTGCGGCTGCACATGCTCTTGAAGCCGCGGCTGGTGGGCGAGCGGATGACGACGGTCTACGAGACCATCGAGCGGCCGCTGGTCGGCGTCATCTCCGACATGGAGATGGCGGGGATCAAGGTCGACCGCGCCGCTTTGGCCCGGCTGTCGATGGAGTTCGCCGAGCGCATGGCGGCGCTGGAGGCGGAGATCCATCTCTCGGCCAAGGGGCCGTTCAACGTCGGCAGCCCGAAGCAGCTGGGCGAGGTGCTGTTCGAGCGCCTGGGCCTGGCCGGCGGCAAGAAGAGCAGCAAGACCGGTGCGTACTCGACCGATTCGAGCGTGCTGGAGATGCTGGCGGCGCAGGGCCAGACGATCGCGACGCAGATCCTGGAATGGCGCCAGCTGGCCAAGCTGAAGGGCACCTACACCGATGCGCTGCAGGCCCAGATCAACGAGAAGAGCCAGCGGGTCCATACCTCGTTCTCGCTGGCCGCGACCAACACCGGGCGACTGTCCTCGAACGAGCCGAACCTGCAGAACATCCCGATCCGCACCGAGGAGGGCCGCAAGATCCGCTACGCCTTCGTGGCGGAGGACGGGCACAAGCTGATCTCGGTCGACTACAGCCAGATCGAACTGCGGCTGGTGGCGCAGATCGCCGACGTGGCGCTGCTGAAGCAGGCCTTCCTCGACGGCACCGACATCCACGCCATGACCGCCAGCCAGGTGTTCAACGTGCCGCTGGCGGAGATGACGCCGGAGACGCGGCGCAAGGCCAAGGCGATCAATTTCGGCATCATCTACGGCATCTCCGGCTTCGGGCTGGCGGCGCAGCTGGGCATCCCGCAGGGCGAGGCCACCGCCTTCATCCGCGCCTATCTCGACCGGCTGCCGGAGCTGAAGGCCTGGATGGACGAGACCAAGCGCATCGCCCGCGAGCGCGGCTGGGTCGAGACCCTGTTCGGCCGCAAGTGCCACGTGCCGGGGATCAAGGACCCGAACCCGGCCCGCCGCGCCTTCGCCGAGCGCCAGGCGATCAACGCCCCGATCCAGGGCACCGCGGCCGACATCATCAAGCGCGCCATGGGCCGGCTGCCGCATGCTCTGGCGGCGGAGGGGCTGAAGGCGCGGATGCTGCTGCAGGTGCATGACGAGCTGCTGTTCGAGGCACCGGAGGACGAGGCGCAGCGCACCGCCGAGCTGGCGCAGAGGGTGATGCAGTCGGCGGCGACGCTGGAGGTGCCCTTGATCGCCGAGGCCGGCATCGGCCGCAGCTGGGCCGAGGCGCACTGAGGAGCGGGACCATGGCCGAGACCATCGACTTCACCGGCAAGGCGGTGTTCGTCGCCGGCGGCACCAGCGGCATCAATCTCGGCATCGCGCTGGGCTTCGCCCGGGCCGGGGCGCGGGTGGCGGTGATGAGCCGCAGCGCCCAGAAGGTCGAGGCGGCTGTGGCGCTGCTGCGCGAGGCCGGGGCCGAGGCCATGGGCGCGGCGGCGGACGTGCGCGACTACGCCGCCACCGAGGCCGCGCTGAAGGCCGCGCATGACGCGTACGGCGATCTCGACGTGCTGGTCTCGGGCGCGGCGGGGAACTTCCCGGCCCCGGCGCTGGGCATGTCGGCGAACGGGTTCAAGTCGGTGGTCGACATCGACCTGCTGGGCAGCTTCCACGTGCTGCGCGCCGCCCACCCCTTCCTGCGCAAGCCGGGGGCGTCGGTGATCAACATCTCCGCTCCGCAGGCCGCGGCGCCGATGGCGATGCAGGCCCATGTCTGCGCCGCCAAGGCCGGCGTCGACATGCTGACCCGGGTGCTGGCGATGGAATGGGGCCGCGACGGCATCCGCATCAACTCGGTGATCCCGGGCCCGATCGACGAGACCGAGGGCATGGCCCGGCTGGCGCCGACGCCGCAGGCCCGCGCCCTGGTCCAGCGCAGCGTGCCGCTGGGCCGGATGGGCGTGGCCGAGGACGTCGCTGCCGCCTGCCGCCTGCTGTCCTCCCCTCTTGCCGCCTTCATCACCGGCGCGGTGCTGCCGGTCGACGGCGGCTGGTCGCTGGGCGGCGCCGCCGCCTCGATGAGCCTCATCGCCGAGCAGGCGATGGCGGCCAAGCTGAAGGGATAGGAGGATCGTGCCATGACCATCGAGGTCTATCTCGCCTACATCGCCGCCTGCATCCTGGTCGCGATCATCCCGGGGCCGTCGGTGACGCTGATCGTCGCCAACAGCCTGACCCACGGCACCCGCGCCGGGCTGCTGAACATCCTCGGCGGGCAGATCGGGCTGGTCCTGATGCTCGGCGTACTGGTCGTCGGCCTGGCCGCAGTGGTCGAGGCGATGGGCCACTGGTTCGACTGGCTGCGCCTGGCCGGCGCCGCGTATCTGGTCTGGATCGGCTGGAAACTGCTGCGCGCGCCGGACACGCTGGCCGAGCCCGTGCGCCCGCCGCGCGGCGGCTTCGTGCTGCAGGGCCTGCTGGTGGCGCTGAGCAACCCGAAGATGCTGCTGTTCTTCGGCGCCTTCATCCCGCAATTCGTGCAGCCCGGCGGCGACCAGTCGAGCCAGGTGCTGCTGCTGGGCGCCACCGCCCTGGTCGTCGCCGCCCTGTCCGACGGCATGTACGCCCTGCTGACCGGACGGGCCGGCAGCGTGCTGTCGCGCCGGCATGTGCGGCTGGTGTCGCGCACCGGCGGCGTCTGCCTGATCGGCGGCGGGGTGTGGCTGGCGTTCGCCCGGGCGAAGTAGCGGCTCACGATCCCTCCCCGGCGATCAGGCAGGCGGCCTGCTGGCCGGCGCCGAGGTCGACTTGCGGCGGATCCTCCACAGCGCAGCGGTCGAAGGCGAGCGGACAGCGGGTGCGGAAGCGGCAGCCGGAGGGCGGCCGGCGCGGGCTGGGTGGGTCGCCCTGCAGCAGCATCCGCACCCCCGGCACCGGGTGCAGCCGCGGCACGGCCGAGAGCAGCGCCCGGGTGTAGGGATGGCCGGGCTGGGACCAGACCCGCCCGGTCGGCCCGCTCTCGACGATGCGGCCGAGATGCATCACCGCCACTCGGTCGGCGACGTGGCGCACCACCGCCAGGTCGTGGCTGATGAACAGATAGGCCAGGCCGAGCTCGGCGCCCAGCTCGGCCAGCAGGTCCAGCACCTGGCCGCGGACCGAGACGTCGAGCGCCGAGACCGGCTCGTCGCAGATCACCAGGCGCGGCCGCGGCGCCAAAGCGCGGGCGATGGCGACGCGCTGGCGCTGACCGCCGGACAGCTCATGCGGGTAGCGGCCGGCGAGGGTCTGGCCGAGGCCGACCCGGTCGAGCAGCCAGGCGACGCGGTCGCGCCGCTCGGCCCGCGCCACGCCGGCGACGCGCAGCGGGTCCGCCACCGCCGTGCCGATCGTGTCGCGCGGGTTGAGCGAGGCGACCGGGTCCTGGAACACCAGCTGGATCTGCGCCCGCAGCGGCCCGAGGGCGCGCCCCTGGCGGCGGGTGACGTCCTGCCCGGCGAAGCGGATGGTGCCGGCATCGGGGTCGGCCAGCCGCGCGGCCAGCCGGCCGAGGGTGGACTTGCCGGAGCCGGATTCGCCGACCAGGCCCAGCACCTCGCCCGGCGCGACGGTGAGCGACACGCCGTCGACCGCCTGGACGGCGTCGGGCGCGCGGCCGAAGCGCTTCACCAGGCTGTCGAGGACGAGGAGGGGCTCGGTCATCGGGCGGCCCTCGTCGCGAGCTGCCGGTCACCCCATTGAGTCCCCCCTCCCCTCGCGGGAGGGGGGTAGGGGGAGGGGGTTCGTGCCGCAGGAACAGGCGGCAGGCTGAGCGGGTTCGTCGACGCGGCGGTCATGCGCCGCCTCCGTTCGGCTCTGGCGGAGGAAACCCCCTCCCCTTACCCCCCTCCCGCAGGGGGAGGGGGGACTCGGTTTGGTTCATCCACCTGGGCGCGTCGTCGACGGACAGGGTCGCGGCCAGGAGCTGCTGGGTGTAGCCGTGCTGCGGGTCGTCCAGCACCCGCCGCGTCGGGCCGGTCTCGACCACGCGGCCCTGCCGCATCACCGCGACGCGGTCGGCCAGCTCGGCGACCACGCCGAAATCGTGGGTGACCAGCAGCAGCGCCATGCCGCGGCGGTCGCGCAAGCGGCGGAACAGGTCGAGGATCTGGGCCTGGACGGTGACGTCGAGCGCCGTGGTCGGCTCGTCCGCGATCAGAATGTCGGGGTCGGCGGCCAGCGCCATGGCGATCATCGCCCGCTGGCGCATGCCGCCCGACAGCTCGTGCGGATAGGCGCTGGCCCGGGCGGCGGGGTCGGCGATGCCGACCTCGGCCAGCAGTTCCACCGCCCGCGCCGCCCGGCCTCGGCCGCGGCCAAGGCCGACGTCATGCGCCGCCAGCACCTCGCGGATCTGCTCGCCCACCGTCAGCACCGGGTTGAGGCTGCTGATCGGCTCCTGGAACACCATGCCGATGCGGCCGCCGCGGACCGGGCGCAGCGCCGGCTCCGCCAGGCCCAGCAGCTCCGCCCCCGCCAGACGGATCGAGCCGGCAACGCGGGCGTCCCGCGGCAGCAGGCCGAGCGGTGCCATCGCCACGGTCGACTTGCCGGAGCCGGACTCGCCGACCAGCGCCAGCGTCTCCCCGGCCGCGAGGTCGAGGTCGACGCCGTCGACCGCCCGCACCGCCCCGCCTTCGCCGAGATAGTCGACGGTCAGGCCGCGGATCGAGAGCAAGGCCCTCATCGCCGCCGCCGCCGCGGGTCGAGCGCGGCGGTCAGCGCCTCGCCGAGCAGGCTGACCGAGAGCACGGCGACGACGATCGCCACGCCCGGGATGGCCGAGAGCCACCAGGCGCTTCGCAGCACGGCACGGCCGTCGGCGATCATGCTGCCCCAGCTGACCCGGTTGGGGTCGCCGAGGCCGAGGAAGGCGAGCGCCGATTCGATCAGGATGGCGCTGGCGGTGATCACGGTGGCCAGCACCAGCACCGGGGCCAGCGCGTTGGGCAGCAGCTTGGCGAAGGCGATCTCGGCCCAGCCCATGCCCATGCAGCGATAGGCGTCGACGAAGTCGCGCCGGGCCAGGGCCATGATCTCGGCCCGCACCACCCGGGCCGGGCTTGGCCAGGCGCCGAGGCCGATGGCGAGGACGACGTTGCCGAGCGACGGGCCCAGCACCAGGATCAGCGCCAGGGCCAGGACGAAGCTGGGCACGGTCTGCACCGCCTCGGTCAGCCGCATCAGCGCCTCGTCGACCCAGCCGCCGAGGAAGCCGGCGGTGGTGCCGATCAGCAGGCCGATGCCGACCGCCATCGCCGCCGCCGCGGCGCCGACCAGGAGCGAGACGCGGGCGCCGTGGCACAGCTCGGCCAGCACGTCGCGGCCGAGCCGGTCGGTGCCCAGCCAATGCGCCGGGTCCTGGAACGGCGGCAGCTGCGCCGGGCCGGCGATCGCCATCGGGTCGCCCGGGAAGACCCAGCCGGCGGTCAGCGCCATGCCCAGCACCAGCACCAGCCCGGCGAGGCCGAGCCGGCCGGCGCGATCGGCCAGGAAGCGGCGGAGGACACGCATCAGGGGAGGCCTCGGCGGCGGGATCGCCCATTTGAGTCCCCCCTCCCCTTGCGGGAGGGGGGCAGGGGGAGGGGTGTGGGGGGGGGCGC
>NZ_JASATH010000080.1:0-33592 GCF_038440215.1 Inquilinus sp. OTU3971
AAGGTCTCGACCATCTCGCCGGTGGCGACGGCGGAGAGATAGGGCGTCAGCACCGACACCGTCTCGGCCACGGCAGGGCCGGCCGACCCCGCCGTGACGGCCGTCGCCAACGCAACCGCCCGAATCCATCCCCGCATCGTTCGCCCCCTCCTGCGTTTCGGCCTGTCTAGCCCCTCTGCCCGGAGCTGACAACGACGGGCCGCCTGCCGCTTGCCCCCGGCCGCCCCAGCCCGCACTGTGAGCGCCGGTCAAGTCGGAGCAATGAGAATCATGGCCTTCCACGACGCGCCGCGGGCGACGCCGACCGTGCAGCAGGATGACGACACCGTCCGGATCACGCGCTGGGACTTCGAGCCCGGCGCCGCGACCGGCTGGCACCAGCACGGCTTCCCCTATTTCGTCATCATGCTGCGCGCCGGCACGCTGCGGATCCACAACGGCGAGGCCGAGAGCGCGGTGCCGCTGGCCGAGGGCCAAGCCTATATGCGCCCCGCCGGCATCCGCCACGACGTGATGAACGGCTCGCCGCACCCGATCGCCTTCGTCGAGATCGAGATCAAGCGGCCGGGCGCGCTCGATGGCTGGACGGTCTGAGAGGGGCCCCCGCATAGCCTTCCGGCTGGAGGCGTCGGGTGCGATCGGCGGCGGCCATGCGATGCGCTGCCTGACCCTGGCCCGGGCCCTGGCCGATCGCGGCGCGGACTGCCTGTTCCTGGTGAACGACGAGGCCGCGGCGGTGCTGCCGGCCCTGGCCGGGATCGCCTGCCGCGTGGTCGGGCCGGCCCCCGAGGCGGCGGTGGCGGCGGTCCGCGCGGCCTGGCCGGACGGCGCCGACGCGGCGGTCTGCGACCTCTATCGCTGGACGGCGCCGGAGGAGCGGGCCTTCGCCGTTGCCGCGCGCCGCCTGCTGGTGATCGACGATCTGGCCGCGGCGCCGCACCATTGCGACCTGCTGCTCAATCAGAATTTCGGCACCGACCTGGCCGGCTATGACGGGCTGCTGCCGCCCGGCTGCCGGCGGCTGATCGGCCTCGACCACGCCCTGCTGCGCCCGGATTTTCCCGCATTGCGGCCGGCGGCGCTGGCACGGCGCCGGGAGATGGGGCGGCCTGAGACGATCCTGGTGTCGCTCGGCCTGACCGATGTCGGCGGCATCACCGGCCGGGTCTGCGCCGCCCTGGCGACGATCCCGGATTTCGCCCGCGCCGAGGTGGTGCTGGGGCCGGTTGCGCCCAGCATCGACCGGGTCCGGGCCATCGCCGCCGCCGACCCGCGCTTCCGCTGCCATGTCGGGCTCGAGGACATGGCGCGAGCGATGCTGGAGGCGGATGCGGCGATCGGGGCGATGGGCAGCAGCTCGTGGGAACGCTGCTGCCTCGGCCTGCCGACGCTGGCGGTCATCCTGGCCGACAACCAGCGGCCGACGGCGCAGGCCCTGGCCGTATCCGGCAGCGTCGCCCTGGCCGGCGACGCGGCGGCGCTCGGCGATGCCGCGCTGCGGGCGGCGATTGCGGCCTTCCTCGGCGACACGGACGAACTGCGCCGCCTGTCCCGCGCCTCCGCCGCGCTGTGCGACGGGCTCGGCGCCGGGCGGGTCGCGGCGGCGCTGCTGGAGGGGTTGGCCTGACAACCCCTCCGACGGCGGGTGCTATTTCTCGTCGTAGCGGAAGCCGAGGCGCAGCACGACCTGGTACTTCTCCACCTTGCCGTCCTTGAGGTGGCCGCGGATCTCCTTCACCTCGAACCAGTCGAGGTTGCGCAGGGTCTTCGACGCGGTGGCGACGGCGCCGTGGATTGCATCCTCGATGCCCTTCTCGGACGTGCCGGCCAGTTCGGTGATGGCGTAGGTATGGCCCATGGTCGTTCTCCTCCTTCAGCCCGGGCGGACGTGGCTGCCGCCGGTTCACCGGGAAAGTGTGAGCGCATCGGCGACGACAGCCAAATCCTTCAGGAAGGCGGCATAAGCCAGCCGTCGCGCCCCGGGGTCCGGCACCCGCAGCAGCGATGACGGATGCACCGTGACCAGGCCCGGCAGCTCCGGCGCCAGGTCGAACAACCGGCCGCGGGTCTTGCCGATCGCGAGCGGCCGCCCCGACAGGGCCCGCGCGGCGGTGGCGCCGAGGGCCACGGTCAGGCGCGGCCGGATCAGCGCCAACTCGCGGTCGAGCCACCATTTGCAGCGGTCGATCTCGAAGGTGTTCGGGCGCTTGTGCAGGCGGCGCTTGCCGCGCGGTGCGAATTTGAAGTGCTTGACCGCGTTGGTGATGTAGGCGCGGTCGCGCGGGATGCCGGCCTCGGCCAGCGCCTGGTCGAAGATCCGCCCGGCCGGTCCGACGAAGGGCCGGCCCTGCTGGTCCTCCTGATCGCCCGGCTGCTCGCCGACGAAGACCACGAGGGCGTCGGCCGGGCCTTCGCCGAACACGGTCTGCGTCGCCGCCTTGTACAGCGGGCAGCGGGTGCAGCCCAGCGCCTCCGCCGCGACGGACTCCAAGGATTCCATGCCTGGAGAATGGTCGCGGCGGAGCGCCGGTTCCGGGCGATCATCGTGACCTGGCCAATGATGACGTCGCGGGTGATGCCGCCGAGCGCGATCACCGGGACCGCCGACGCCCCTGCATCCACGCCCGTTCCGCCCCAGTGACCGCGAACAGCACCATCCCGACCGCGTCGCCCCAGACAATCACCCAGCGTCGCCGGCGCGGCACCCAAGCCGTCGGCGCGCCATATCTCCCTGATTGCCTCAGATTTCAATCCTCAGGATAGGCCACCGGACCGATCCTCTCAAAAATGGGAAAGATTGCTCTTGCCCGAGTTAATTTAAATTATCTAAAATTTGATACAAATCAGTTCAAACACGGTCCTCGGGGGACGGGAACCGCGTTTGGCACATGCATCAGAGCGCACGATTCGCCGGCAGGCCAGCGGTGGCCGGGGGAAGGGGTGCGGGCTGAACCGGGCAATTGAGAAGCCCGGCCTCATAACATGGTTTTGGAGAGGATGATGAAGGCTGTTACCCCGATCCTCGCCGCGGCGGCGCTGGCCGCGGCAGGGTTCTCGACTGTGGCGGACGCCGCGACGGCGACCGGCAACCTGCAGGTCAAGATCACCATCACCAAGGAATGCCAGGTCAATGCCGGCAGCGGCGGCAGCGGTGCCGGCGACGCCGTGCTCGACTTCGGCAGCCACGGCGTGCTGAACGCCAATGTGGACGGCCAGACCGCGACCAGCGGCACCGGCTCGGTCCAGGTCCAGTGCACCAACGGCACCGCCTACCAGATCGGCCTCAACGCCGGCCTGAACCCGTCCTCGCCCGGCGACGTCAACACCCGCCGGATGAAGAACGGCACCGAGTTCGTCTCCTACCAGCTGTACCAGGACTCGGCCCGGACCACCGTCTGGGGCAATACCACCGGCGCCGGCGGCAATGTCGTCTCCAAGACCGCCGACGGCACCGTCCAGAGCACCCAGGTGTTCGGCCGCGTCCCGCCGCAGGCCACCCCCTCGGCCGGCGTCTACAACGACACCGTCACCATCACCGTCACCTACTGACCGCCAACCCGAGGACACCCAGGATGCGCCGGTTTCTCGCGCTTCTCGCGGTCGTTCCTGGGCTGGTCTTCGCAACCGACGGCCGGGCGGCATCCCTCCAGGTGTCGCCCGTCTCCGTCGACCTGACCGCGCCGGCCCAGGCGTCTGCCGTCAATCTCCGCAACAATGGCGACCGGCCGGTCAACGTCCAGGTCCGCTTCTACAAATGGACGCAGGCCGGCGGCGAGGACCAGCTGGCCCCCGCCACCGACGTCGTCGCCAGCCCGCCGGCCGCATCGCTGCAGCCGGGCACGACCTACACCATCCGCGTCGCCCGCACCGCCGCACCGGTGACCAGCGGCGAGGCGACCTACCGCCTGCTGATCGACGAGCTGCCCGAGGTCAATGTCCGCCGGCCGGCGGACGCCGTGAACCTCGTCATCCGCTACTCGATCCCGGTGTTCTTCGCCGACCGCGCCGCCGGCGCCGAGCTGCGCTGGGACGTCCGCCGCGACGGCGGCAGCCTGGTGGTCGAGGCCACCAACACCGGCAGCCGCCACGCCAAGATCGCCAACCTGACGGTCGCCTCGCCCGCCGGCCAGGTCGCCTTCGGCCAGGGCCTGAACGGCTATGTCCTGCCGGGCAGCACAAAGCGCTGGACCGCCAGCGCCGGGGCCCAGCGCATCCAGCCGGGCAGCAGCGTCAGCATCACCGCCAAGGGGGACGATTATGCAGTCAACCAGACGGCGACGGTCGCCGGCCGTTAAATGGCGCGTCGCCTCCTGGTGCCTGCTCATCGCCCTCGGCGTCGCCGGGGCAGCGCCGGCGATCGCCCAGGAGGTGCCGCCCCCCGACGGAGCGGAGCCGAGCCAGGACCTGCTGCTGGGCGTCATCGTCAACGACCGGTCGACCGGCACGCTCGCCACCTTCAGGCGCCTGCCGGACGGCCGGCTGGCGGCCACGCCGGGCGACCTGCAGACCGCCGGCATCAGGCCCGGGATCGGCACCGTCGACGCCGCCGGGCTGATCCCGCTCGACAGCCTGGCCGGCGTCACCTGGCGCTATGACGAGCCGAAGCAGGTGGTGGTGTTCACCGCCCCCGACGACGCCCGGGTGCCGACCAGCGTCGATGTCGGCTCCGGCAGCCGGCCGGTCGACCTGTCCGCGGTGCGCTCGGATCTCGGCTTCCTGATGAACTACACGCTGTACGGCACGTCGCAGTACGACTGGGGCAACGACGGCAGCACCAGCACGCTCAGCGGCAGCTTCGACGCGCGCATCCTGACGCCCTATGGCATCGGCTCGACCACGGCGCTGGCCCGGGTCAACGACTTCGACAATTTCGACGACGAGAGCAACGGCTTCATCCGCCTGGACAGCGCCTGGCGCTACACCGATCCGGAGAACCTGCTGGTCTATCAGGCCGGCGACAGCATCTCCGGCGCGCTGTCCTGGTCCTCGTCCTACCGCTTCGGCGGCCTGCAGTTCAAACGCAACTTCGACATCCGCCCGGACCTGGTCACCACCCCGGTGCCGAACCTGGCCGGCACCGCCTCGGTGCCCTCGACCCTCGACCTCTACCTGAACAACATCCGGGTGTTCTCCGGCGAGGTCCCGGCCGGGCCCTTCGATTTCACCGGCCTGCCCTTCCTCGGCGGCGGCGGCGACGCCCGCATCGTCATGAAGGACGCGCTCGGCCGCGAGGTCGTCACCCAGCGCTCCTACTTCTTCGCGCCGGACATGCTGCGCCAGGACTATTTCGACTTCTCGGTCGAGCTCGGCTTCGTCCGCCTCGGCTACGGCGACAGCTCGTTCAAATACGACCGCAGCCTCGCCGGCTCGGCCAGCATCCGCTACGGCCTCACCGACTGGATGACGCTCGAAGGCCATGCCGAGGCCACCCGCGGCCTGTTCAACGGCGGCGCCGGCATCGTCACCAGCTTCGGCCCCTACGGCGCCGTCAACGCCTCGGCCGCCGCCAGCCAGTACGGCGCCAGGGACGGCGACGAGACCGGCGGCAAGGTCTCGGCCTTCTACCAGGTCTCGCGCCTCGGCTGGTCCTTCTACGCCGGGGCCGACCGCATGATCGGCGACTACAACGATGTCGGCCTGGTGGTCGACCGCCGCCACGGCAACGACGCCCCGATCTCGTCCCGTGCCCGGGAGATCCTGCGCACCGGCCTGTCCTTCCCGCTCGGCTTCGACCCGTCCTCGCTCAGCCTCGGCTTCTCCCGCATCCGCGGCGCCGGCGAGGACGGCGACAGCTCGATCCTGACCGCCTCCTGGTCGCGCACCGTGTTCGACGACGTCTCGGTCTATGTCACCGGCTACGGCGATTTCGACGACCGCAGTAACTACGGCGTCTTCGCCGGCGTCACCATCCCGCTCGGCGGCGACATGACCGGCTCGGCCAATGTCTCGCGCACCGGCAACCGCACCAGCTTCGACACCAGCCTGACCAAATCCGCCCGGCTCGAGGAAGGCTCGCTCGGCTGGTCCGTCCGCGACCAGGAGACGGTCGACGGCACCGGCAACCGCGCCGCCTCGGTCAACTACCGCACCGCCGTCGCCTATCTCGCCGGCTCGCTCGAGCAATCGGGCGACATGGGCCGGGTCACCGGCACGGTCGAGGGCTCGATCGTCGCCGCCGGTGGTGGCGTGTTCCTGGCCAATCGGGTCGACGACGCCTTCGCCGTGGTCAAGGCCGGCGGGCCGAATGTCGAGGTCTCGCTCAACAACCGCCGGGTCGCCACCACCAATTCCGGCGGCCGCGCCTTCGTGCCGTATCTGCAGTCGTACCAGAACAACACGATCGCCATCGATCCGGCCAATCTGGCGCTCGACCTGCAGCCGGATGCGACCCAGACCGTGGTGGTGCCGGCCGACCGTTCCGGCGCGGTGGTCGATTTCGGGGTGAGGAAGGTGGACGCCGCCGTGGTCAGCCTGACCGGGCCGGACGGCAAGCCGCTGCCGGTCGGGGCGGTGGTCCAGCTCGACGGCACCGACCAGGCCACCGTCACCGGCTATGACGGTCGCACCTACCTGACCGGCCTGTCCGGCCGCAACGGCGTCACCGTCACCCTGCCCGAGGCCGCCGGCACCTGCCGCGCCGGTTTCGACTACCAGGCCGTCCCGGGCGCCCAGCCCGAGATCGGACCCGTCCCATGCAGCTGAGACCGGAGGATCCCATGCGCTCCTCGCATCTCGTCGCCCCGGCCGGCCTCGCGATCGCCCTGGTCCTCGCGGCCAGCTGGGCATGGCTGCCGCCGGCCCGGGCCCAGGAGGCCCCGGCGGGCGGGCCGGGGCCGAGCGTCGGCTTCGGCTCGCTGCCCGGCGACAACGCGCCCGGAACCGCCGGCCCCCGCGTCGCCGGCATTTCGGCGCTGCGCATCGCGATCACGATCCAGACCGCCTGCAGCGTCGACCGCGACGCGCTTGTGACCTTCCCAGGCCCGGCACCCGCCGGCCGGACGATCGACGGCACCGGCAGTGTCGCCATCGAGTGCTCCGCCGGCCTGCCCTATCTCCTGGCCCTCGATGCCGGCGGCGGCGCGCCCGCCATCCCCTTCCGGCTGTACAGCGACCCCGGCCGCCGGAGCGTCTGGGGCGACCGGCCCGGCATCGACACCGTCCCCGGCCGCGGCACCGGCAACCCCGTCACCGTCCCGCTGTACGGGCGCATCACACCCGCGGCCGGCGCCCCCGTCGGCGACCGCGCCACGGTCCGCCTCACCGTCGCCTATTGACCGCCGGAAGCCCGTCCGATGACCTCGCCGTTCCGCCTGCTTCTTCTCGCCCCGCTCGCCGCGCTCGCCCTGCTGCTGGCACCTGCCGCCAGCCAGGCCCAGACCTGCCGGGTCACCAGCATCAGCAATTTCGGGACGACCACAGTGGACATCGTCCCGAACGCGTCGGCATCGGCCACCGGCCAGATCAGCTACAACTGCTCGTCCCGGACCCCCTTCACCGACGTCAGGCTGTGCACCTATATCCGGGTTGCCAGCAGCAGCCAGATCGGCCCGAACGACTACGCCTTCTATCAGACCCGCGACACCGATTCCCGCCTCGCCTGGGAGATGCGGGAGCAGTTCAACCGCCGCTACGCCCGGGACGGCGGTGGCAGCGTGTCGACCGGCGGCATCAAGCTGTACGTCGTCGGCGGCGGCACCACGACGAATATCAACGGCACCAACACACTGACCCTGACCTATCTCGACCGGCAGCAGCAGGACCGCGTCCGGCCCGGCACCTACACCGATACCTACCAACTCATCACCAAGTACCTGTTCAACTCCGGCAATGCGAGCTGTGAGGCCGGGCTGGCCAATCCGACGAGCACGATCACCACCAGCTTCACCGTCACCTCGATCGTGCCCAAGAACTGCCAGTTCGAGAACTTCCAGGACATCGATTTCGGCTCCTGGGGCTCGGTCGCGGCGGCACAGGCCAGCTCGGCCGGGGTGCGGCAGTTCGGCAATGTCGGCATCCGCTGCACCTACCAGACGCCCTACAGCATCACCATCGGCGACGGCCAGAACGTCAGCGGCGGCACCCGGCGGATGCGCAAGGGCACCGACTACCTCGCCTACGCACTGTTCCAGCCGGGCTGCAACATCGCCTGGACCACGGCCTCGCCGCTGGCCGGCACCGGCACCATCGTCAGCGCGATCAACAACCATCAGGTCTGCGGCCAGCTGGCCACGCCGCTGGCGGTGGCCCCCGCCGCCGGCACCTACACCGACCTCGTCGTCGTCACCGCGACCTTCTGACGGATGGGAGGCTTCATGGGCGACCATCACGACGGCGCTGCCGGCACAGCGGCGAAATGCAGGCTCAAGCTCGCGGTCCTGTACGGCACCCGGCCGCAGGACCTCGACCTCGTGCGCGGCGAGATCCGGCCGTTCGCCGACCTGTTCGAGCTGCCGATCGCCGGCGATCACCTGCCGCAGATCCGCTCGCTCGAGCCGGATCTGGTCGTGATCTATTTCAGCTCGCTGCCCAGGCCGGTGGACGTCGCCTTGGCGCGCCGAATCCTCGGCCCGCTGCGCGGCGCGCGCAAGCTGGTCGTCGTCGCCGGTCGCGACCTCTTGTCCGCCAGCGACCTGGCCTTCGACCTGATCGGCCACGTCGTCTACGACGACGGCCTCGGCGACGCCGCCATCCGCATGCTGATCCGGCGCAACCTCGCCTTCCTGGCCGGCTTCCGGCGGAAGATCGGCCGGCTCGATTCCACCCTCGACCGCATGGCCGACCTCAGCCACGACATCGTGGCCCAGCATGCGGAAATGCTGAGCCTGCATCGCGAGGACCCGGCCGATCTGCCCCATCCCGGCGACGGAGGTGCCACCATGACCGACAGCCCGGTCGCCCTGATCGACGTCTCGCTCGCCATCATCAAGTTGCTCGCCGGCGCGCTGGGCGACGAGTTCGTCAGCGTCGAATACGTCCAGATCCTGATGTACCTGCACCGCAGCCGGCTGGCCGGGCGGGGCGGCGTGTCGGTCAGCGAGCTGTGCGGGCTGATCGACGCGCCCTATTCCACCACCGTCCGCCGGATCGACGAGCTGGCGAAGAAGAGCTACCTGCGCAAGAGCGTCGACCCGGCCGACAAGCGCCGGATCAACGTCGAGATCGCCGGCCCGTCCATTGCCATCGTCGAGCGCTTCCTCGGCGGGCTCAAGGCGTCGATCGGTGGCCTGCTGGGAGGATCCGGCGGGGCTTCAGCCTGACGGCTGGTCGAGCATCGGACAGACTTGGCCGTCTATCCATAAATTCTCATCGGCGCATCTCTGCACCGATGCAGAACTCATCCGCTTCAGGCTATTCATGACGCGTCGATAGCGAAGGTCCCCGCATGATCCGACCCCTGCGGCCGGCCCATCGAAGCGGGAGCGGCGACGCCGAGCACAGGGACCGGACGCCGAGACCATCTCATCATCTACTTGCCATCGCGACGAAACCCGCTCCATCATGGGTGGTCACTCCGGTTCGGATGGCCGGCCGACCGCATCCGCGGTCATGGATCGTTGCCTTCGCGGGGACCGACTGACGCGTCGCGCGCTGTGGCGCGGCGCCATCTATCCTGGGAGGCGAGCGATGCCGATCGGCACCGTGAAATGGTTCAACAGCACCAAGGGCTTCGGGTTCATTCAGCCGGAAGGCGGCGGGCCGGACGTGTTCGTCCACATCTCCGCCGTCGAGCGCGCCGGGCTGCGCGGCCTCAATGAAGGCCAGCGGATCTCCTATGAGGAGCAGATGGACCCGCGCCGCAACAAATCGTCGGCCGAGAATCTGAAGGCCGTCTGACTCAATCCGCACCCTGGTCGGGCGCATGCCCGCCCAGGGTGCGGGTCAGTTCGCGCGCGGTGTCGCGCAGCAGCGGGCCCAGCGCCGCCGCCCGTTCCGCGGTCAGCCGGGTGGCGAGGCCGGAGACCGAGATCGCACACAGCGCTTCGCCCTGCGCGTCATGGACCACGGCGGCGACGCAGCGCAGCCCGGTGACGAACTCCTCGTCGTCGACCGCATAGCCGTGCGCCCGCACCCGGGCCAGCTCCGCCGCCAGGCCGGCGCCGCCGGTCAGCGACTGTGGCGTCAGCCGCGGCAGGCCGTGCCGGGCGACCACCGCCGCCACATCGGCCTCGGAATAGGTCGACAGGATCGCCTTGCCCATGCCGGAGGAGGCCATCGGCGCCCGGCCGCCGACCCGGGTGATGGCGCGCATGATCTCGCGGCTCTCGACCTGGGTCAGGCACACCATCTCGCCGTCGTCGGCGACGCCGAGATTGGCGGTCTCCCGCGTCTGGTCGCGCAGCCGGCGCAGGAACGGCAGGGCCGGGGCGACGAAGTTGCGCTGCCGCACGAAGGCGGCGCCGACGGCGAAGGCCTGGCGGCCCATGTGCCACATCCCGTCCGACGGGTCGAACTGCACGAAGCGCCGCTGCTCCAGCGTCGTCAGCAGGCGGTGCACGGTCGAAGGCGACAGGCCGGTACGCAGCGCCAGGTCGGTCAGCCGCGTGCCCTCCTCGTCCTCGCCCAGGGCCTCGAGCAGCGACAGCGCCCGCTCCACCGACTGCACGCTGCCCGACCTGGGGGCGCCCTCCACCCTGGCCGGCGCCGATCGCCTCTCTCTCATGACTCCATCCGACCTGAGGCCGTGCGCGGCGGGACGCCGCCCGTCCAAGGCTCGGGACGGCGTCCCGCCAAACCCTGTAGATTGTTCATAGCACCGGCGCGGCGGTTTCCGCATCGCGGGAAACTTCTTGCGGCACGCTGGACCGCCCGCGGCCGTTCGACTAGCCGGATAGCATGGCCCTCCAACCACGGCGCTGCACATGACCTCCTACGTTTCCCGGCACACCCTGAGGGTGGCCTCGTCCCTGGCGGATCTGGTCGAGCGCGAGATCGCCCCCGGCACCGGCGTCGACCCGGACGCTGTCTGGCGCCATTTCGCCGCGATCGTGGCGGAACTCGGCCCGGTCAACCGGGCGCTGCTGGCGGAACGCGACCGGCTGCAGCAGCAGATCGATTCCTGGCACCAGGAGCGCCGCGGCCAGAGCTTCGACCCGGCCGAATACCGCGCCTTCCTGGCCGGCATCGGCTATCTGCGCGGGGAAGGGCCGGACTTCACCATCGACACCGCCAATGTCGACCCGGAGATCGCCACCATCGCCGGGCCGCAGCTGGTGGTGCCGGTGATGAATGGGCGCTTCGCCCTGAACGCCGCCAATGCCCGCTGGGGCAGCCTGTACGACGCCCTCTACGGCACCGACGCGATCCCGCAGACCGGCGACCTGGCGCCCGGCGCCGGCTTCAACCGCCAGCGCGGTCAGGCCGTGTTCGCCGAGGCGGCAAAGATCCTGGACACCGCCATCCCGCTGGCCGCGGGGAGCCACGGCAAGGTCGCCGAGTACCAGCTGACCACCGGCGCGACCGCGACGTTGGAGATCGCGCTCGACGACGGCTCGACCACCACCCTCGCGCATCCCGAGCAGTTCGTCGGCTATGCCGGCGAGGACGGCAAGCGCCGCCTGCTGTTCCGCAATCACAACCTGCATGTCGAGCTGCAGATCGACCGGTCGCACCCGATCGGCGCCGACAACCCTTCGGGCGTCAAGGACGTGGTGCTGGAGGCGGCGATCACCACCATCCAGGACTGCGAGGATTCGGTCGCGGCGGTGGACGCCGAGGACAAGGTCGCGGTCTACCGCAACTGGCTGGGGCTGATGAAGGGCGACCTGGCCGAGACCTTCGTCAAGGCCGGCAAGAGCCTGACCCGCCGGCTGGCGGACGACCGGACGTACACGGCCGTCGGCGGCGGCACGCTGACCCTGCCGGGCCGCAGCCTGATGCTGGTGCGCAATGTCGGCCATCTGATGACCACCGACGCGGTGCTGGACCAGGACGGCAACGAGGTGCCGGAAGGCTTCCTCGACGCCCTGGTCACCGCATTCTGCGCCATCCACGACCTGCAGAAGACCGCCGGCCCGCGCAACAGCCGGGCCGGCAGCGTCTACATCGTCAAGCCGAAGATGCACGGGCCGGACGAGGCGGCGCTGACCGACACGCTGTTCGGCCGGGTCGAGGATGCGCTGGGCCTGCCGCGCCACACGCTGAAGGTCGGCGTGATGGACGAGGAGCGGCGGACGACCGTCAATCTCAGGGAATCGATGCGCGCGGTGCGGCACCGCCTGGTCTTCATCAACACCGGCTTCCTCGACCGCACCGGCGACGAGATCCACACCAGCATGCTGGCGGGCCCGGTGCTGCCGAAGGGCGACATCAAGGACGCCGCCTGGCTCTCGGCCTATGAGGACAACAATGTCGACCAGGGCCTGGCCGCCGGGCTGAAGGGCCGGGCGCAGATCGGCAAGGGCATGTGGGCCAAGCCCGACGCCATGGCCGAGATGCTGCAGGTCAAGATCGGCCATCCCCGCGCCGGGGCCAACACCGCCTGGGTGCCGTCGCCGACCGCGGCGGTGCTGCATGCGACGCACTACCACGCGGTCGACGTGGCGGCGCGGCAGGAGGAGCTGAGATCCCGCCCGAAGGCGAAGCTGGACGCGATCCTGACCCCGCCGTTGCTCGGCGGCCGCAACCTGGCGGCGGAGCAGGTGCAGCGCGAGCTGGACAACAACGCCCAGGGTATCCTGGGCTATGTCGTGCGCTGGATCGACCAGGGCATCGGTTGCTCCAAGGTGCCGGACATCAACGATGTCGGGCTGATGGAGGACCGCGCCACCCTGCGCATCTCGTCCCAGCACATCGCCAACTGGCTGAAGCACGGGCTGTGCACGGAAGCGCAGGTGCGCGAGACGATGCGGCGCATGGCGAAGGTGGTCGACGGCCAGAATTCCGGCGACCCGCTGTACCGGCCGATGGCGCCGGATTTCGACCGCAGCATCGCCTTCCAGGCGGCGCTGGACCTGGTGCTGCTGGGCCTGGACCAGCCCAATGGCTACACCGAGCCGATCCTGCACCGCCGCCGCCGCGAGGCGAAGGCCGCCGCGGCAGGCTGAACGAAGGGCACCGGCGGCGAGGCAGCTTCTTGGGGGCGTCTCGCCGCCGGCTCCCGATCTCGTGCCCGAGACCAGTTCCGCTGCTCAGGTGGGGTCCAACAGCGGCGACTCCAGACAGTGCCCGACAGCCGGCCGCACGTCAGTTCGGCCGATCGGATGCGCCACAGCGTTGCATATGCACCCTGTGGGGGATCCGATCCGGATAGACTTGCCAGAATTCATAAAACCGTTTGACGAATTCCCCAGCCGGGATCACGCTCCGGGTCGGGAGGCTGCATGGCAACGCGGCTCAAGGGCACGAACCAGGATCTCGGACGGCCGTACAACCGGCGCATCGTGCTGGAGGCGGTGCGCCTGCACGGGCCGATCTCGCGCGCCGAGATCGCCCGGCTGGTCGCGCTGAGCCCGCAGACCATCAGCAACATCATCCGCGAGTTCGAGGAGATGGGCCTGCTGACCGCCCGGCGCGAGACGCCGAAGCGGCCGGGCCAGCCGGCGATCGAGCTGGCGATCGACCCGGATGGCGGTTTCGCCGTCGGGCTGCAGCTGATGCATGACCGCCTGCGCGGCCTGCTGCTGGACCTGACCGGCGCCGTGCGCGACCAGGCCCAGACGGCCCTGCCCGCCGCCACCCCCGACACGGCGCTGCCGGCCATGGCGGCGATGGTGGCGCGGCTGCGCCAGGCGGCGCCGGGCCGGGTGCTGGGTGTCGGCCTGGCCATGCCCGGCCCGTTCGACGTCGAGGCGATGAGCTTCGTCGGCCCCACCACCCTGGCCGGCTGGGCCGGCGTGCCGGTGGAGGATCGGCTGCAGGCGCTGACCGGCCTGCCCGCCTTCGTCGGCGGCGACGCCCCGGCCGCGGCGCTGAGCGAGGCGATGTTCGGGCTCGGCCGCAGCCTGCGCGATTTCTTCTACATCCATTTCGGCTTCGGCCTGGGCGGCGGCCTTGTGGTCGACGGCCAGGTGCATCAGGGCGCCTGGGGCAATGCCGGCGAGTTCGGCCATATGCCGATCGTGCCCGGCGGCCGCGCCTGCAGCTGCGGCAATGAAGGCTGCCTCGAGACCTATGTCTCGGTGCATGCGCTGCGCACCGCGCTGGCAGAGGCCGGCGTGGCGCTGGACCCGGCCGATCCCGCAGCCCCGGACCACCCCGCCGTCGACGCGTGGATCGAGGCGGCGGTGCCGCCGCTGCGCCGCGCCGTCTGCGCCATCGAGAACCTGCTGGACCCCGCCTGCGTCGTGCTGGGCGGGGAGATGCCCGAGCCGATCCTGCACCGGCTCGTCGCGCGGCTGGAGCCGCTGCTGCCTTCGGTGAGCCGGCGCAGCGACCGCAGCCATCCGCGCCTCGCCTTGTCCGCGATCGGCGCCGACAACGCGCTGGTCGGCGCGGCGGTGCTGGCCATCTCCGGCCTGCTGTCGCCGCGCTCCGGCCTGCTCTTCGCCGAGGCCGAGCCGGCACCGCCGACGGCACGACGCGCCATCGCCATCGCCACGGAGGGACGGGCATGACCGACACTGCCCAAACCGCGATCGGAGGCCGCGAGCTGCTGCGGCTGGAGCACATCCAGATGCGCTTCGGCGCGATCACGGCACTGACGGACGCCAGCTTCACCGTCCGCGCCGGCGAGGTGCTGGCCCTCTTGGGCGACAACGGCGCCGGCAAGTCGACCCTGGTCAAGATCATCTCCGGCGGGCTGCAGCCGACCGCGGGCCGGGTGGTGTTCGACGGCGAGGAGTGCCACTTCTCCAGCCCGGCCGATTCCAAGGCGCGCGGCATCGAGACGGTCTACCAGGACCTGTCGCTGTGCATGAATGTCGACGTCGTCGCCAATTTCTTCATGGGCCGCGAACTGACCCGGAAGATCCTGGGCGTGCCGGTGCTGCGCGAGCGCGAGATGCAGGCGATCACCGAGCAGGCCTTGAGCGCGGCCGGCACCCGCATCCCATCGGTCCGCACCAATGTCGAGCATCTGTCCGGCGGCCAGCGCCAGGCGATCGAGCTGAGCCGCTTCGTCCATTGGGGCGGCAAGATGGTGATGCTGGACGAGCCCTTCGCGGCGCTCGGCGTCGAGCAGACGCGGCGGGGGCTGGAGATGATCGCGCGGGTGCGCGCCCAGGGCGTCGCCGTGATCCTGATCACCCACAACATGACGCATGCCTTCCAGGTGGCCGACCGGATCGTGGTGCTGCGCCATGGCCGGATCACCGGCGACGTGGCGACGGCCGAGAGCAGCCCCGAGGAGGTGGTGCGGATGATCACCGGCGACGTGACGCAACGCGTCGCCTGAGAAACCCAGAACAGAGGAGGCAACATCATGCGGATAGCGAGACGGACCCTGGGGGCGGCCGCGATCGCCCTCGCGGCGCTGGCGGGCGCGGCCCTGGCGTCAGGCAGCGCCTTGGCCCAGGACAAGGGCAAGGTGTACTACCTGGTGCCGACGCTGCTGGACGAGTTCCAGACCGAATCGGTGGCGGTGATCACCAGCACGATGAAGCAGGTCGGCTACGAGACGGTGTCGCTGGACGCCCAGAACCGCACCGACCTGCAGCTGAACCAGATCGACGACGTGATCAAGCTGAAGCCGAAGGCGATCGTGCTGGCCGCGGTCGATTTCGATTCGGTGGTGCCGGGCGTGGAGCGGGCAAGGGCCGCCGGCATCCCGGTGCTGGTGTTCGACCGGCAGATCAAGAGCACCCCGTTCGACCTGACCTCGGTCGCCGGCACGGTCGAGATCGGCGAGATCGCCGCCGACCAGATCCAGGGCCTGCTGAAGACGCGCTACGGGTCGGTGAAGGGCAAGGTGCTGCAGATCCTGGGCGACCCGGGCGACAGCTACACCCTCGATATCCAGAAGGGCTTCGAAGATAAGATGAAGGCCTTCCCGGACGTCAAGATCATCACCCAGGCGGCGCTGCAATGGGAGGCGACCAACGCCGGCAACATCGCCTCGGACCAGCTGCTGACCAACCCGGACATCGACCTGATCTTCGTCCACGCCGCGCATCTGGCGGTGCCGGTGGCCGCCATCCTGGAGGCCAAGGGCAAGAAGCCGGGCGACGTCATGCTGGTCAGCTCGAACGGCGCGCCGGTCGGCCTCGATCTGATCCGCAAGGGCTGGGAGCAGGTCGAGGTGGAGCAGCCGCTCTACGCCCAGGCCTATGGGCTGGCGATGTTCATCGACAAGATCGTGGCCAAGGAGCCGCTCAAGGCCGGCACCTATGACGTGCTGGGGCTGAAATCCGAGCTGACGATCGAATCCTGGGGCCCGAACCTGAAGATCCCGGGCGCCGCGATCACCAAGGTCAATGTCGACGACCCGCGCTTCTGGGGCAACCTGAAGCCGCCGGCCACGCCGGTGCAGCCGGTGAAGTGACGCACGGGGCTGGGCCGAGAAAAACGAGTCCCCCCTCCCCTCGCGGGAGGGGGATAGGGGGAGGGGGTTCTCTCGGCCCGACCCGGCCCTTGGCCGTCAGGACTGAAGGGGCGATCCGACCCATTCGCGCGCGGACGCGCGCAGCCCCTCCTCCTGCCTCCTCCCGCAAGGGGAGGGGGACTGAAGAGAGACAGGACCGATGATGGACCGCACCATGGCCCAGCCCGCTTCCCCGACCGACGGCCGGCGCGGCCGCGCCTGGATCGAGCCGCTGCTCGACAACCTAGTCTGGCTGATCCTGCTGGTGGTGCTGGCGATCTTCTCGCTGGCCATCCCGGGCTTCTTTCAGACCGGGATCTTCACCAACATCCTGGAGCAGTCGACCTTCGTCGGCGTCCTCGCCGTCGGGCTGTCGCTGGTGATCATCGCCGGGCAGATGGACCTGTCGATCGAATCGACCATGGCGCTGGCGGCGATGATCACGGCCCTGCTGTTCGGCACCGCCGGCGCCGGGCTGGGCTGGACGCTGGACCCGCCCTGGCTGGTGGTGCCGGTCACCCTGATCGGCGCGATCCTGGTCGGGTGCGTCGTCGGGCTGGTCAACGCCGTGCTGGTGGTGCGGTTCAAGATCAACGCCTTCATCGTCACCCTGGCCGGCTTCATCGCCCTGCGCGGCGCGGTGGTGGCGTCGTCCGGCGGCCGGTCGGTCTTCGGCCTGCCCGCCGAGATCCGGGCGGTCTCGACCAGCAATCTCTTCGGCATTCCGGTGCCGGGCCTGATCCTGATCGCGGTGTTCGTCGTCTTCGGCCTCATCCTGCGGAAGACGCCGTTCGGCCGGCACCTGACCATGATCGGCGGCAACCCGCAGGCGCCGTTCCGCGCCGGGATCAAGGTCGATCGGCTGGTGATGATCGCCTTCGTCCTGGCCGGCGGCCTCGCCGCCTTCGCCGGCTGGCTCCTGGCCGCCCGCACCGCCGGCGCCACCGCCAATCTCGGCTTCGGCATGCTGTTCCAGACCTTCGCCGCGGTGGTGATCGGCGGCGTCAGCCTGAAGGGCGGCGTCGGCGGCCTGTCCGGCGTCTTCGCCGGCGTGCTGCTGCTGGCCGCGATCCAGACCGCGATCAACGTCATGGGCATGCCGCCGCACTACACCCAGGTGATCCAGGGCGTCCTGGTACTGGCGGCGGTGCTGCTGGACACGCTGAAGACCTCGATCCGGAGGCGGTACCTCTAGGCGGCCGCGCCCTCCAGCGCTGCCAGGAACCGGCGGCGCCAATGGCCGATGTCGTTGGCGCGCAGCACCCGCATCATCGCGGCGTGGCGCTCGCGCCGCTCCTCCACCGGCATGATCAGGGCCCGCTCCAGCGCCTCGGCCACGCCTTCGACATCGAACGGGTTGACGATCAGCGCCGCGTCCAGCTCCTCCGCCGCGCCGGCGAATTCCGACAGCACCAGCACGCCCGGATCCTCCGGGTCCTGGGCCGCGACATACTCCTTGGCGACCAGGTTCATGCCGTCGCGCATCGGCGTCACCAGCCCGACCTTGGCCGAGCGGTAGAAGCCCAGCAGCGTCTTGCGCGGCACGCTCTTGTTCAGATAGCGCAGCGGCACCCAGTCGATGTCGGCGAATTCGCCGTTGACCGCCCCGGCCAGGCTCTCCAGCTGGTGCCGGATCTCCTGGTACTCGGCGACGTCGCTGCGGGTCGGCGGCGCGATCTGCATGTAGCTGACCCGGCCGCGCCGGTCCGGCCAGCGCTCCAGCAGCGTGCGGAACGCCTCGAAGCGGCGCGGCAGGCCCTTGGAGTAGTCGAGCCGGTCGACGCCGATGATCAGGTCGCGCCCGACCAGGCTGTCGCGCAGCCGGTGCGCCGACCGCATGTTCCAGGCGGCCGGGGCGTCGGCCGCGATCTCCTCGGTCTCGATCGAGATCGGGAAGGCCTCGACCACGATCCGGCGGCCGTCGATCTCGACCCGCCCGTCGGGGGTCTCGCGCCAGCCGCGGTGCCAGGCGGCGAGCAGGGCGTCGCGGTCGCGCGCGGTGTGCAGCCCGACCACGTCATAGGCGGCGAGGTCCTGCAGCAGCGCCTCATATGTCGGCAGGGTGCGCAACACCTCCGGCGTCGGGAACGGCGTGTGCAGGAAGAATCCGACCGGCGCGGTGACGCCGCGGTCGCGCAGCGCCCGGCCGAGCGGGATCAGCTGGTAGTCATGCACCCAGATCCGGTCGCCGGGGCGCAGCAGCGGCATCAGGGCGTCGGCGAACTGGGCGTTGACCCGGCGGTAGCCGTCCTCCGCCGCGCGGGTGTAGTGCACCAGCTGGGTGCGGTAGTGGAACACCGGCCACAGCGTCGAATTGGCGTGGCCGTTGTAGTAGAGGTCGAAATCGGCCTGGGTCAGGTCGAGCATGGCATAGGTCAGCGGCCCGGCGCGCTTCAGCCTCGGCTGCGGCGATGCCTCGTTCACCAGTTTGCCGCTCCAGCCCAGCCAGACGCCGCCGGCCTCCTTCAGCGCCGCCAGCACGGCGACGGCGAGGCCGCCCTGCGGCGCCTTGCCCTCCTCGACCGGGGCGATGCGGTTCGAGACCACGATCAGGCGGCCCATGCCGGTCCCTTTTCGTCAGCGGGAGGCGTGCGCGATCCAGGCGCGCATCGCCGCGGGATCAGGCAAACGCCGGTTCGCCACGGTCGGTTCCCTGTCGCCGACCTGCAGCGCGATGCCGTCATGCCGCAGCGCTGCGGCGAAGGCATCCTCGTCGGTGACGTCGTCGCCCGCCACCAGCGGCAAGCGGTCGGCGAAGGGCGGCAGCGCCAGGAACCGCTCCACCGCGGCGCCCTTGTCGACGCCGTCGGGCTTGAGCTCGACCACCATCTTGCCGGCCAGAGCGTGCCAGCCCGGGGTTCCGGCCAGGAGCGTGTCGGCGAAGGCGATCACCTCCGGGCCGAGGGCCGGCGCCTGGCGGTAATGGATCGCCACCGCGGCACCCTTGGGCTCGAGCCGCAGGCCCAGCTTCCCGGCAGCGAATCCGGTCAGGGACTCGGCCAGCCGGTCGAGCACCGCGCGGTCGACCGGGACGCGCTCGACCGGCCCGGCGGGCGCGGCGCGCCATTCCAGCCCGTGCTGCCCGGCGGCGGGCAGGGAGAGCGGCGCGAACAGCCGGTCGAGATCGGCGATGGCACGGCCGGAGACCAGGGCCAGCGCGCCGCCGACCCGGGCGGAGAGCCGCTCGAGATCGCCGATCAGGCCGGGCGGCACCACCACGTCCTCGGGCCGTTCGGCCAAGTCGATCAGGCAGCCATCGACGTCGAAGAACAAGGCCATGCCGGAAATACCGTCGGCGAAGGCAGTCGAGTCGATAGCCTGCGGTGTCATGCGCTGTCAGATCTCCATGTCAATTTTCCGTAAAGATTGCCGACCCGGAACAGATCCGGACACGACAACAGACACACCGGCCGTCGGATCTGGCCGGTCGGAGCCATGCGTCTATTGTCTGTTTTAGGGACGATGATCGGCTATTGCAAGGGAACGGGCCGATAAGATGCCGATCGGTCCCGCAAGTTCATGTCTGCGAATCAAATGTCCTGTCGCCTGCGAGGGCGCGCCGCACGGCATCGGGCTCGCGTTCAATCACGCGCAGCAGAACCCGTGCCGGCCCCTCCGGCCGGCGGACGCGCTGCTCCCATTTCCTCAGGGTCGGCAGGGCGACGCCAAACGCGGCGGCGAAGGCCGGCTGACTCATGCCGAGCCGGCGGCGCGCCGCCCGCACGTCGACATCGGGAACCGCGATCGGCTCGTGGACCCGGCCGGGCGCCATGTCGCCCTTGACGATGGCGACGGCCTGTTCCAGCGAAGCCACCAGCTCGTCGGCCAGGTCGACCGCCTTGCCCTTATGCTTCGTCATCGGTCGGTTCTCCCATGGCCTCGGCGCCTCCGCGCCTCCTGCAACGTGTCGATCAAACGGAGCATGACCCTGCGCTGCTCCGCAGAGGGGTTGACCTGTTCGTTCTTGCCGTACAGCAGCAGGGCGAGCACCGGCGTGTCATCATCCAACAGATAGTAGATCACCCGGAACGCGCCACTCTTGCCCCGGCCCCGAGGCGCGAACCGCATCTTGCGGATGCCGCCAAGCCCCGGAATCAAGGCACCGGCCCGCGGAGTGAGCGCCAGGATCGTGATCAGATCGGCGCGGTCCTCGGGCGATAGCAGAGCGTCGGCGCGACGGGTGAAAATCGGCGTTTCGACGACGCTGCGCATCTCGAATGCTAACCCATTGGGTTAGCCTTATCAAGCAAAGCGGGGAGACGGCCGGAAGCTCGCCGAGCGATCGATTGTCAGCGATCACCCCCGAGCTGCGCGCGAAAGAATGCCGCGATGTCTCCATTGAGCTGCCGGTGGAAGGCGGGCCGATCGAAGCCGGGGGCATCGACGCAGACCATCGCCCAGGTCTCGGGTTCGAGTTCCTTGAGCTTCGGCGGGCATGGCTGCAGGAAGGCGAAATGGCCGGCACCGTCCACCAGATGGATGTCCGGCGGGATCGGCAGGGCTTGGCGGATCGCCTCCGCGTTGGTGGCCACGGGCACCCTGTCGTCCTCGATCCCGTTCCATAGCTGGACCGGCACGGTGACGGAGGCCAGCGCCGCCTTGTCGAAGGCAAAACCCAGGCCCGGCGCCGAGATCACCGCGGCGCGAATGCGCGGGTCATGGACAAAGACAGGAGAAGGCAGCTCATCAGACCGAGGCACCTCGGATATGCCGGGCCCTCTTTTCTTGCAGACCCACTCAGCGGGGACCTGCCGGCAATGCTGCATCAGCAACGACAGACTGGGCGTACCGCCGATCGCAACCAGAGCGGTATATCCCCCGTACGAAAAGCCGTAGATGCCGATCCGAGCGGGATCGAGACGGTCGTGCCCGGACCAATCCGCCAGCATGTAGTCGAGCACGCGGGCGATATGGCGCGGCCGATCCACCATCCGGCGCGCCGCCGGGTAGCTGTCGTCCTGATAGTTGTTCCCGGTGTGGGTGACCGCGACCACCACGAAGCCGGCTTCAGCCAGGGTCCTCGCCAGATCGGCGTGGCCGCCGAGCCACCCGCCGCTGCCATGGGAGATGACGACGAGGGGCAGGTGATCGCCCCGGATGTTCCCGTCCAGGGCCAGCGCCTGGCGGACCGGGGTGTTCGGCCGATCCGGCACCGCCGCGTCGCTGGGGTACCAGATGCCGATGGCGAGCGGGCGGTCGTCCGGGTCCGGCGCCGTCGCGCTCTGAAACCCGACCGCCCCCGCTGGTCCCGCGGCGAGCAGGAGAACGCCCGTCAGCACCAAGGCCAAAACCCTCATGACTCCCCCTTCGCGCCCATTGGGCACGCATCGAAATGCAAATTCTCAGATGTTCGGCGGTGGAGCGGGCGCCGGGCTCAGTCGACGTAACCGATGCGGGCGCGGACGAACTCGCCCTTGATCGACACCAGCGGCGGATGGCCGGCGGCGGCGGGGATGGTGCTGTCGACCACGGCCACCCGCGCGTCGACGTCCCAGCTGACCGGCGTGCCGCGGCGGAAGCCGAGGTCGAGGTCGGCGGCTTTGGCCTCGATGCGGATCGCCTGGCCCGGATCATCGGCGCGCAGCGTCGCCTGCAGCGCCTTGGCCGAGAGGTCGAGCGTGCGGGCCTGGCCGGCCAGCGACAGCTCGGCCGCCTGGGCCTCGACCGCGACGGCGCCGAAGCGGCCGTTCAGCGTGGCCGAGACCGCCGCCGGCCGCAGCGCCAGGTCGGCGCCGGGCCGGAGATTGAGCGACAGCGACGGCCGGCAGTCGCGCGGCCAGACCGAGGACTGCTCGCGGACATCGACGGTCAGGACCCCGCCCTCGACCCGCAGGGTCGCGGCGCAATCCTCGGACTCGTCCAGCGTCGCCAGCAGCGGCCGGCCGGGGTCGGTGGTGGCGGCGACGGACAGGCCGCCGCCGGTCACCACCACCGCATCGACCCCGGAGAGGTCGACCGGCGCGGCGAGATCCACCGCGGAGGGATCGGCGGCGCCGAGTCCCGCCAGGAAGGCCAAGGTCTGCAACGAACCCATCACGATCCCTCCTCGATCGGCCGGCCTATAGGCGCAGCCGTGGTTCAGCGGTACAGCGGCGTGCGGTTGGCGACGGCCAGCCAGCCGCGGATGACGCGGTACACGGTCCACAGCCACAGCAGGCCCAGGAGCGGCCAGCCGACCAGCACCCAGGTCAGGGCGCCGAACAGCAGGCCGAGCAGCAGGAACGCCCAGAAGGTGCGGATCGCCCAGGTGAAGTGGTCCCAGCCCACGGTGCCGCGGGCGTCGCCGCGGGCCAGATAGGCGATGACCACGCCGATCAGCATCGGCAGGGCGGTGAACAGCGAGACGGCGTAGATCGCGTAGACGACATGGCCGACCGTGCTCAGGCTGCCGCGCGCGCCGCGCGGCGAGACGATGTCGTAATCCGGTCGGTAGGAGGCGGCCATTGCTGGCTCCTTTCTTCAGGGTGGGTCCGGGAGGCTCAGCGACCTTCGAGGTCGCGGAAGTCCCGGTTCAGCTTGAATTCGCTGGAGGTGACGTAGCGCTCCATCCCGGCCAGGCGCTGCTCCAGCTCGCGGAAGTTGTGGCGGATGGCGGAGAAGGTGTCGGCCGGCTGGACCGAGACCGAGCGCCAGAACACCTCCTCGTCCGGGCTGCGGTACAACAGCCGCGGCCGGCGCTTCAGGAACACGGCCGCCGCCAGATAGGCGATCAGCACATGCGGGAAGAAGATGAACCCCAGGACGACGGTGCCGAAGCGGACCTTGCCGGGCGAGACTCCGAAATAGGCGGCGATCCCGGCGCAGACGCCGAGGAACACCCCATTGTCCGGATCGCGGTAGATGCGATGCGGGTTCGGCGATTCGGTGAAGCGGTCGGTCACGGCGTCGGCCTCCGCCACTGCGGTGCCTCGGCGTCGAGGATCTTCTCGAGCGTCTGGATCCTGAGCTCCATGCGCTTGGCGCTTTCCCACAGGTCGACCAGCATGCGCTCATCCTCGCGCGACAGCGTCCGGGATGATCGCCAGCGGGTGACGTAGTGCAGCACCAGCCAGATCGGCGCCACGATCACCAGGAAGATGATGACCGGGACGAAGAAGAAGGCGTGAAACATGGTCGTCCTTGCGTCTGCGGCCCGGCGTTGCCCGCCGGGCCGGTTTGACGAAACCGATCAGCCGCCGGTGCGCCCGAGGCGGGCCTTGATCGCCTGCAGCTCCTTCTCGACGCCGCTCTCGGCCTCGAGATCCGCGAACTCGTCCTGCAGCGTCTTGCGCCGGCCGAGGTCGAAGGATTCGACCTGGCCCTCCAGCGTGTCGATCTTGCGCTCGATCTGCTCGTAGCGGGACAGCGCCTCGTCGATCCGACCGTCATGCAGCTGGGTGCGGATGCGGATCTGGTCGCGCGCCGCGTCGTGCCGGATGGCGAAGGATTTCTGCTTGTTCTTGGCCTCGGTCAGCTTGGCCTCGAGCCGGCCGAGATCCTCGTTGGTCTTGGCCAGCGCCGCCTCGATCGTGTCCAGCTCGCGGCGCAGCAGCTCGGCCGCGGTCGCGGCCTGCGCCTTGGCCACCAGCGCGCCCTTGGCCAGGTCCTCGCGGCCCTTCTCGACCGCCAGCTCGGCCTTGCGCTGCCATTCGGCCTGCGCCGCCTCGAGCTGGTCGACCTTGCGCAGGATGTCCTTCTTCTCGGCGATCGAGCGGGCGGCCGCGGCGCGCACCTCGACCAGCGTGTCCTCCATCTCCTGCACGATCAGCCGGACGATCTTCTCGGGATCCTCGGCGCGGTCGAGCATGGCGTTGAGGTTGGAATTGATGATGTCGCCAAGGCGGGAAAAGATACCCATCACACGGTCCTCTTTTGATCCTACAGGAACAGGGAAGCGATCAGCACGCCGGCGCCGAAGAACACCCAGTTCTCGGCCGGCCGGCTGGTGATCCAGGCCAGCAGGCGCTCGCCCGTGCGGCGCCAGTCGGCGGTCCCGGCGCTGCGTCGGGTGCGGGTGCCGGTCGGGTCGAAGCCGTAGCTCATATGGTCCTCCTCGAGCCCCGATGCGTTCGGGTCGTCCCCAAGGCTGCAAGGGCCGTGCCAGAGTCGGATTCGGCGAGATTCCTGGGCTTTTCTGAACACGCCCCTTGATCCTTCGGCGAAAATTTCCGACTCTTCGGGAAATTTTGCCGAAGGGATCCATGGCCGACGGATTGCCGCATCTGCTGGGCGAGGCGCCGGCCTTCGCCGACCTGCTGGACCGGGTCTCGGCCGCGGCGCCCCTGGACCGGCCGGTGCTGGTGATCGGCGAGCGCGGCACCGGCAAGGAGCTGATCGCGGCGCGGCTGCACTTCCTGTCCCCGCGCTGGGACCGGCCCTTCGTCAAGCTGGACTGCGCCGCGCTGTCGCCGGAGCTGCTGGAGAGCGAGCTGTTCGGCCACGAGGCCGGCGCCTTCACCGGCGCGGTGCGCCGCCATGTCGGCCGGTTCGAGCGTGCCGATGGCGGCACCCTGTTCCTGGACGAGCTGGCCAATGCCGGCCTGCGGGTGCAGGAGAAGCTGCTGCGGGTGATCGAATATGGCGAGATCGAGCGGGTCGGCGGCACCCAGACCATGACGGTCGATGTCCGCGTCGTCGCCGCCACCAATGTCGACCTGCCGGGCGAGGTCGCGGCCGGGCGGTTCCGCGGCGACCTCTTGGACCGGCTGGCCTTCGACGTGCTGACCGTGCCGCCGCTGCGCGCCCGGCCGGAGGACATCGCGCTGCTGGCCGGCCACTTCGCTCAAGGAATGGCCCATGCGCTGGACCGGCCGGGCTTTCCCGGATTCGCGCCGGCGGCGATGGCGGCGCTGCACGGCCATCCCTGGCCCGGCAACATCCGCGAGCTGAAGAACGCGGTCGAGCGCGCGGTCTACCGCACCCCGCCGGACGAGAAGGTGGCGGAGATCGTGCTGGACCCCTTCGCCTCGCCCTGGCGGCCGAAAGGGCTGCAGACCGGGTCGGAACCGCTGCCCGCCACCGCGACGCCGGCCCTGCCCTACGACTTCCGGGGCGAGATCGCGGCGGTGGAGAAACGCTGGCTGGAGGCGGCGCTGCAGGCCCATGGCGGGCACCAGGGCCGGGCCGCGACGGCGCTCGGACTCGGCTACGACCAGCTGCGGCACCTGCTGCGCAAGCACGGTATCTCGGCACGATCGGGGGGAGAGGATTGATGAAGACCGTGCTGATCACCGGCTGCAGCTCCGGCTTCGGCTTCGCAGCGGCGAACCGCTTCGCCGCCGCCGGCTGGTCGGTGCTGGCGACGCTGCGCGGCCCCGCGGATCGGCCGGAGGCCGCGGCGCTGGCCGCCATCCCGGGCGTCACCGTGCTGCCGCTCGACGTCACCGACCCGGTGCAGCGGGCCGCGATGGCGGCCGCGGTCGCCGGGGGCCTGGACTGCCTGATCAACAATGCCGGCTACGGCCTGTACGGCCCGCTCGAGGTGCTGGACGACGACCAGATCCGGCGCCAGATTGCGACCAATCTCGAGGCCCCGATCCTGCTGACCCGCGACCTGCTGCCGGCGCTGCGCCGCAGCCATGGCCGGGTGATCAACATCTCCTCGGTGCTGGGCTTCATCGGCACGCCGTTCATGGCGATCTACACCGCCAGCAAGCACGGCCTGTCCGGCTTCAGCGAGGCGCTGCGGCTGGAGCTGGCGCCGCATGGCGTGCAGGTCTGCGCGGTCGAGCCCGGGCGCCACGACACCGGTTTCAACGCCCGGCTGGACCAGCCGGTGCCGGCGCCGGATTCGCCCTATCGCCGCAAGTTCGACCGGGCCATGCGCCGTCGGGCGGCGCTGGGCGAGGTGGCGCCGGAGCGGGCGGCCGCGATCAGCGGCCGGGCGGCGGACCGGCTGCTGCGCCTGGCCGAATCCCGACGGATGCCGGCGCGGCTGCGCCTGGGCACCGATTCCAAGCTGGTGTTCTGGGTGAAGCGGCTGATCCCGGCCGCGCTGTTCGACCGCCTGATGATCGCCGCCACCAGCCGCGGCATCAACTGAGGGCGATCAGCGTGCCCCGTCGCAGCGGGCTTCGGAATTCCCGGCACCGCGCCGCCGATCTCGACCGGCTTGTCGGTGCCCCAGGCAAAGCTCCGCGCCCGCTCGTCGGCCAGCTTGCGCGCCGCCTCGTTGGCACCGGGTTTGCCCGGGACGCGACGTGGCCGACGAGGCCGCCCTGGCGTCCCGCCAGCGGCCCGCCTTGGAGACGATCAGAACCTCGGTCCGTTGGCCCCCGCCGCCTTATCCGGCCTTCCGGGACCGGAGCGCGGCCAGCATCTCGCGCCGCAGGATCGCGTTGATCCGCGACTGGTATCCCTTCCCTTGCGACCGCAGCCAGGCCAGCACGTCGGCGTCGATGCGCACGGTGGTCGAGGTCTTGACCGGCCGATAGAAACGGCCGCGCTCAGCGTTCTGCCAGAACGCCTCGGTCAGCGGGGGAATGTCGCTGGTGTCGATCTCGCCGTCCGGGCGGGCGGCCAGCGCCGCGAGCTCGGCCTCCTGCGCCTCCGTCAGGGGCGGCAGGTGGGCGAGATCGACATCATGCCTGATGGGCTTCCTGCTCATAGCGTCGTCTCTCCTTCCGGTCGGCCGACCTCGCCGAGATGATCCGAATAATCTCGATCGGCTGGCCGTCCTCATCCTCGTCCCGGATCGTGTGAGCCACCAGCAGCAGGACGCGCCCTGCGACCATGCCGAGGGGCTGCCAGCGCTGCTCACCGCCCTCGATACGGTCCTGGTCCGTCAAGGCGAACGGGTCGGCAAAGACGCGCACGGCCGTCTCGAAGCTGACCCCATGCTTGCGCAGGTTGCCGGCGGCCTTGGTCGGATCCCACTCGAACCGCAGCTTCATACAAAATTGTTACTACAAATCCGCAGTTCAAGACAGCAGCTGTTCACCACAAGCGGGAGGCGGTCGGACGGCATCCGGCATGGCGGCGATCCGCGGTCAGCCCCGGCCCAGGGTGAAGCTCGGCACCTTGCCGACCTCGACCGGTTTGTCGGTGCCGCAGGCGAAGCTCCGCGCCCGCTCGTCGGCCAGCTTGCGCGCCGCCTCGTTGGCGCCGGGGTTGCCGCTGGCCGTGACCAGCCCGACGGTGCAGCCCTGGCGCGCCGCCGGCTGCCCGACCTTGGCCACCACCAGCACCTCGGTCCGCTGCCCTTCCGTCCCCTCCACGGTCCAGCGCTGGATCGCGGCGAAGGCCGTGCTGCGGTCGCCCTCGCTCTCGATCCGCCATTCGATCCGGGGGCCGACGTCGTTGAAAGCGGCGAAGGTCTCGAACGGCCGGTCGCCGGCGGGCGGGAAGCCGTAGAAGGCCGAGGACCGCAGATCGGCGATCGTCAGCAGCACCGGGTAGCCGCGCCAGCCGCTGCAGGCCAGGTCCTGCCAGTCGCCATCATCCGGGCCGGCCGCGGCGACGATGGCGCAGTCGCGCCCGAGGTCGAGCTCGGTATAGGCGCTGGCGATCTCGCCGGCCGCCGCCGGGCCGAGGCCGGCGAGAACGGCCAGGCCGATCAGGGTGTTTCGCATCGGAATCCTCCGCTCGAACCGGAGAACCGTAACGGATTTCCTCCCGCACTGCGAAAAGGCGATTGCACCGCCGGCCCCGACTCAGGCAGGGTTCCCCGAAATCTTAAAATTCGTTGCGAATGCATCGTCCCCGGGAGGCACCATGAAGCGGAACGCTGTTGCTGTCGGATTGCTGGTCGCGGGCCTCGCCTGGCCAGCCGCGGCCCAGGTCTCGGGCAACGTGGTCAAGATCGGCGTCCTGAACGACCAGTCCGGCGTCTATGCCGATTTCGGCGGCAAATGGTCGGTCGAGGCCGCCAAGATGGCGGTCGAGGATTTCGGCGGCAAGGTGCTGGACGCCCCGATCGAGGTCGTCTCCGCCGACCACCAGAACAAGGCGGACATCGGCTCGAACATCGCCCGGCAGTGGTTCGACGTCGACGGCGTCGACGCGATCACCGAGCTGACCACCTCCTCCGTCGCGCTCGCCGTGCAGGCGCTGGCGGCGGAGAAGCACAAGGTCACCATCACCAACGGCGCCGCCACCACCGACCTGACCGGCAAGGCCTGCTCGCCCACCGGCTTCCACTGGACCTACGACACCCATGCGCTGGCGGTCGGCACCGGCGGCGCCCTGGTCGGCCAGGGCGGCGACAGCTGGTACTTCCTGACCGCGGACTACGCCTTCGGCTATTCGCTGGAGGAGCAGACAGCCAAGTTCGTCACCTCCCAGGGCGGCAAGGTGCTGGGCGACGTGCGGCACCCGCTGAACACCACCGACTTCTCCTCCTTCCTGCTGCAGGCCCAGGCCTCCGGCGCCAAGGTGGTCGGCCTCGCCAATGCCGGGCTCGACACCGCCAATGCGATCAAGCAGGCGGCGGAGTTCGGCATCGTCGCCGGCGGCCAGAAGCTGGCCGGCCTCTTGTTCACCCTGGCCGAGGTGCACGGCCTCGGCCTCGAGGCGGCGCAGGGGCTGGTGCTGACCGAGGGCTTCTACTGGGACCGCAACGACGAGAGCCGGGCCTGGGCCCAGCGCTTCTTCGAGCGCACCCAGCGCATGCCGAACATGGTCCAGGCCGGCGAGTACTCCTCGGTGCTGCACTATCTGAAGGCGGTCCAGGCCGCCGGCACCGATGACGGCGAGAAGGTCGCCGCCAAGATGAAGGAGCTGCCGGTCGACGACGTCTTCGCCCGTGGCGGCAAGGTGCTGGCCAATGGCCGCATGGTGCACGACATGTACCTGGCCGAGGTGAAGAAGCCGTCCGAGAGCACCAAGCCCTGGGACTACTACAAGATCCTGGCGACCATCCCCGGCGACCAGGCCTATCTCTCGCTGGAGGAGAGCGGCTGCCCGCTCACGGCGAAGAAGTAGCCGGTGAATGGCTGAAGCCAAGCCGATCCTGGTGGCGGAGGGCCTGACCAAGGCCTTCCGCGGCTTCCTCGCGGTCAAGGGCGTGGACCTGAGCGTGCGCGAGGGCACGATCCACGCCCTGATCGGGCCGAACGGCGCCGGCAAGACCACCGTCTTCAACCTGCTGACCAAATTCCACCAGCCGACCTCCGGCCGCATCGCCTTCCGCGGCGAGGACATCACCCGGCTGAAGCCGGCCGAGGTGGCGCGGCGCGGCCTGGTGCGGTCGTTCCAGATCTCGGCCGTGTTCCCGCATCTGACGGTCTTGGAGAATGTCCGGGTGGCGCTGCAGCGGCCGGAGGGCCTGTCGCGCCAGTTCTGGCGCTCGGACCGGGTGCTGCGCCGGCTGGACCAGCGCGCTTTGGCGCTGATCGAGGCCGTCAACCTGACCGAATTCGCCCAGACCGCCGCGGTCGACCTGTCCTATGGCCGCAAGCGGGCGCTGGAGATCGCCACCACCCTGGCGCTCGACCCGCCGATGCTGCTCTTGGACGAGCCGATGGCCGGCATGGGGCATGAGGAGATCGGCCGCATCGCCGATTTGATCCGCAAGGTCGGGGTCGACCGCACCGTGCTGATGGTCGAGCACAACCTGTCGGTCGTCGCCGATCTCTGCCACCGGGTCACGGTGCTGCAGCGCGGCGAGATCCTGGCCGAGGGCAGCTACGCCGAGGTCTCGGCCGATCCGCGGGTGCGCGAGGCCTATATGGGGTCCGAGCATGGCTGAGCCGCTGCTGCATGTCCGCGGCCTGCAGGGCTTCTACGGCGAGAGCCATGTGCTGCACGGCGTCGACCTCGACGTGTTCCCGGGCGAGACCGTGACCCTCCTGGGCCGCAACGGCGCCGGCAAGACCACGACCTTGCGCGCCATCATGGGCATCCTGCGCCGGCGCCAGGGCACCATCCGGATGAACGGGACCGACCTGCTGGCGACGCCGCCGCACCGTATCGCCCGCGCCGGCATCGGCTATGTGCCGGAGGAGCGCGGCATCTTCGCCTCGCTGTCGGTGGCCGAGAACCTGACGCTGCCGCCCAAGGTGGCCGAGGGCGGCATGAGCCTGGCCGAGATCCACCGCCTGTTCCCGAACCTGGCTGAGCGCGCCGGCAGCCAGGGCACCAAGCTGTCGGGCGGCGAGCAGCAGATGCTGGCGATCGCCCGGGTGCTGCGGACGGGGGTCAGGCTGCTGCTGCTGGACGAGCCGACCGAGGGGCTGGCGCCGGTGATCGTGCAGCGCATCGGCGAGCTGCTGCGCACCTTGAAGGCGCAGGGCATGACCATCCTGCTGGTCGAGCAGAACTTCCGCTTCGCCAGCACCCTGGCCGACCGGCACTATTTGATGGAGGACGGCCGGGTGGTGGCCGAGATCCGGCGCGAGGAGATGGCCGGCAAGATGGATCTGCTGCATGAGACGCTGGGGGTCTGAGATGACATTGCGATCCCCAATCGCATCCCTTTCCTTGTCCCCCCTCCCCTTGCGCCTATCGGATAGACACATCTTCGATGTGAGCTTTCTTGAGTCCCCCCTCCCCTTGCGGGAGGGGGGCAGGGGGAGGGGGTTGTCGATGCCAAGCGCCGGCCTGCCCCCGCTCCAGATCCGTCGCCGCAGCACACTCAACCGATCCGTCCACCCCGGCTGCACGCCCCCCCTCCCCCTACCCCCCTCCCGCGGGGGGAGGGGGGACTCGAATGAGCCTGAGGTCGGAGTGCGGCATCAGCAGGGAGCCGCCCCATGATCCCGCTGCTCGGCATCCCGACCCAGGTGCTGTTCGGCCAGCTGCTGCTGGGGCTGATCAACGGATCGTTCTATGCCCTGTTGAGCCTGGGCCTCGCCGTGATCTTCGGCCTGCTCAACGTCATCAACTTCGCCCATGGCGCGCAGTACATGCTGGGCGCCTTCGCCGCCTGGATGCTGCTGAATTTCCTCGGCATCGGCTACTGGCCGGCGCTGGTGCTGGCGCCGGTCGCGGTCGCCGTCACCGGGATAGTGCTGGAGAAGCTGTTCCTGTCGCGGCTCTACCGGCTCGACCCGCTCTACGGCCTCCTGCTGACCTTCGGCGTCACCCTGATCCTGGAGGGGCTGTTCCGCAGCCTGTACGGCACCTCCGGCCAGCCCTACAGCCCGCCGGCGATGCTGACCGGCGCGGTCAATCTCGGCTTCATGGTGCTGCCGATCTATCGCGGCTGGGTGGTGCTGGCCTCCGCCGTGATCTGCTTCGCCACCTGGTTCGTGATCGAGAAGACCCCGCTCGGTGCCACGCTGCGGGCCGCGACCGAGAACCCGACCCTGGTCCAGGCCTTCGGCATCAACGTGCCGCGCATGATCACCCTGACCTATGCCTTCGGCGTCGGCCTGGCCGGGCTGGCCGGGGTGCTGGCGGCGCCGGTCTACCAGGTCAGCCCGCTGATGGGGTCGAACCTGATCATCGTCGTCTTCGCCGTGGTGGTGATCGGCGGCATGGGCTCGATCATGGGCGCCATCGTCACCGGCTTCGCCCTCGGCATCTTCGAGGGGCTGACCAAGGTGTTCTACCCGCCGGCCTCGAACATCGTGGTCTTCGTCATCATGGCGCTGGTGCTGCTGGTCCGCCCCGCCGGCCTGTTCGGGCGGGAGCGCTGAGATGGCGGCGATCGAGCGCAGCGGCACCGAGGGCGTGAGCGGCACCAGGATCGCCATCGCGCTGGCGGTCGCGGTCCTGGCCCTCGGCGCGCCCTATGTGCTGTACCCCGTCTTCCTGATGAAGCTGCTGTGCTTCGCCCTGTTCGCTTGCGCCTTCAACCTCCTGATCGGCTATGTCGGCCTCCTGTCCTTCGGCCATGCCGCCTTCTTCGGCGGCGCCGCCTATGTCGCCGCCCATGCCGCGAAGATCTGGGGCTGGCCGCCGGAGCTGGCGATCCTGGCCGGCACCGCCGCCGCCGCGGCGATGGGGCTGGTGATGGGCTTCCTCGCCATCCGCCGCCAGGGCATCTACTTCGCCATGATCACCCTGGCGCTGTCGCAGATGGTGTTCTTCGTCGCCCTCCAGGCCCCCTTCACCGGCGGCGAGGACGGCATCCAGTCGGTGCCGCAGGGCCGCATGTTCGGCCTGCTCGACCTGTCGGATTCGCTGACCTTCTACTACGTCGTGCTGGCGATCTTCGGCCTCGGCTTCTTCATCATCTGGCGGATCGTGCACTCGCCCTTCGGCCAGATCCTGAAGGCGATCCGCGAGAACGAGCCCCGGGCGATCTCGCTGGGCTACCGGGTCGACGCCTACAAGCTGACCGCCTTCGTCATGTCGGCGGCGCTGGCCGGGCTGGCCGGCGGCACCAAGGCGCTGGTGTTCCAGCTGGCCTCGCTGACCGACATCCAGTGGCAGATGTCGGGCGAGGTGATCCTGATGACGCTGCTCGGCGGCATCGGCACGCTGGTCGGCCCGGTGGTCGGCGCCGGGCTGGTGATCGCGGTGGAGAACTACCTGGCCGAATCCGCTTTGCCGGTGACGGTGGTGACCGGCGCCATCTTCGTCGTCGTGGTGCTGCTGTTCCGCCGCGGCATCGTCGGCGAGATCGCCCACTGGCTGCGGAAGCGGGGGTAGGGCCGGAACGCTCCGGCTCGACGCGTCGACTCCCCCGCAAGCGCTAAGACGGTCACACATCGCTCTTTTCGAGTCCCCCCTCCCCTCGCGGGAGGGGGGTAGGGGGAGGGGGTTTTCGACGCCAGGACCGGCCTGAAACCCGGCGATCCGCCCCCGTCATCGCCATCCCCAGCCCAGCGTCCCCACCCAGCTCAGGCTGGCGTCGTAGGTGCCGTCCTGGTGGCGCTGGCCTTCCAGGGCATAGCGCAGGGCGTCGATGGCGTGGTTCTCGCGGTCCTCCAGCTCGGCCAGGATGTCGCCGGTCTTCGGGTCGGTGCGGTAGCTGTACAGCGCCAGCTCGTCGGCCAGGTGGCGGCAGCGCGGATGCACCAGGATGTCGCAGCTCTTCAGGAACTCGACGCCCTCCTTGACCGACCCCGCCCCCTTCGTCGCCGCCCGCATCCGCGGGAAGCCGTGGCGCTGCAGGAAGCTGATCGTCTCCGGCCGGGCGCCGTCGGCGATGATCGCCCAGCGCCGCGCCTCCGGCACCGTGTCGAACAAGGCGGGCGTGCGGTCGATCTCGCAGCCGACGGCATAGGCCTCGTGGTCGACGAACAGCGTCCGCCCGGCCAGGTAGCAGCG
>NZ_JASATH010000081.1:0-32658 GCF_038440215.1 Inquilinus sp. OTU3971
CCCCGCGGAGACTAAACGCCGCCACCACCACAGCCGGCGGCCGGAAACACAAACAACAACCCCACCCCAAAAACCCCCCCCCACCCCCCCCGCGGCGCCGCCCGCCACCCATGACGAGGCCGTGCTGGACCGCGCGATCCGGCGGGCGGCGTGGCGGCTCGTGCCGTTCCTGATCCTGATGTACATGATGGCCTATCTCGACCGGGCCAATATCGGCTTCGCCAAGCAGGCCTATCAGGCGACGACCGGCCTCAGCGACGCGGTCTTCGCCTTCGGCGCCGGCATCTTCTTCCTGACCTATGCCGCCTTCGAGGTGCCCAGCAACCTGATCCTGCACCGGGTCGGGGCACGGGTCTGGATGGCCCGGATCATGGTCACCTGGGGTCTGGTCGCGGCGGCCATGGCCTTCGCCCATGGCGAGACCTCTTTCTCGGTAATCCGGCTGCTGCTCGGCGCGGCCGAGGCCGGCTTCTTCCCGGGCGCGATCCTGTTCATGACCTACTGGTTCCCGGCCAAGGCGCGCGGCCGGGTGATGGGGCTGTTCTATTTCGGCTCGCCGCTGGCGCTGATGCTCGGCGGCCCGGTCTCCGGCGTGCTGCTCGACCTCGACGGGCTGTTCGGCCTGCATGGCTGGCAGCTGATGTTCCTGATCGAGGGGCTGCTCGCCTCCGCGGTCGGCGTCTGGGCCTATTTCTATCTGTGCGACCGCCCGTCCGAGGCGCGCTGGATGCCGGCCGAGGAGCGCGAGGCGCTGAGCCGGGCGATCGCGGCGGAGGAGCGGGAGAAGCAGGCGGCCGGCCGGGTCGGCTTCCGCGCGGTGCTGACCGATCCGCGGCTGCTGCACTTCGCGGCGATCTACTTCCTGATCCAGATCAGCGGCTACGGCGTCGCCTTCTACCTGCCGACTCAGGTCAGTGCCCTTCTCAACATGAAGGTCGGGCTGATGGTCGGCCTGGTCTCGGCGATTCCCTGGGCCTGCGCCATCGTGGCCGCCACCTTCTGGCCCGGGCTGGCCGTGCGCACGGGCTGCCGCCGCAGCTTCGCCTTCGTCTCGCTGCTGGGCATCGCGGCCGGCCTCGTCATCTCCGCCAATGCCCCGCCAGCGCTCGCGATCGCCGCGCTATGCCTGACGACGATGGGGATCATCACCTCGCAGCCGATCTTCTGGACCTTCCCGACCGGCTATTTCGGCGGGGCGGCGGCCGCGGGCGGGATCGCCGCGATCAACGCGATCGGCAATCTCGGCGGCTTCTTCGCCCCGAACGTCAAGACCGCGGTGGAGCAGGGCTTCCAGTCCACCGCGGCCGGGCTCTACGTGCTGGCCGCGGCCGGTCTGCTCGCCGCGCTGCTGGTGACGCTGCTGCGCCCGGGCGCCGGCCCGCGCGTCAAGCTGCGCGAGGCGGCGGTCAGGGCCTGATCCAGGCGCTCAAAACGTCATCGCGAGGAGCAAGGCGGCGTGGCGATCCAGGGGCTGGTGCCGCCTGGATCGACACGCCCCTGCGGAGCTCGCGATGACGCTGCCTCGAAGACGGTTTAGTCCCGCTGATCATTGGCGTTTGCAGCACCGAGCCATGGATCGACGATGTTGACCCCCAGGTCGCGAAAGTCCTTGGTGTTGCGCGTGGCCAGGGTGGCGCCATGCACCATCGCGGTTGCCGCCATCAGGGAATCCAGCGGGGCGAGCGTCCGGCCCCCGGCTGCTGCGAAGGCGCGAAGGCGTCCGGCCTCCTCCGCCACACCCATATCGACAACCAGGGTCCGATCCTCGAATCGCTTCTTCGTCGCGTCGATGAAGGCGAGCAGCTTTGTTTTTCGGGTCGCGTCACTGACCCGCTCCAGGCCGTAGGCCAGCTCATGGAACAGGATCGTGCTCATCCAGAGATCCGCCTCGCGTTTCAGGAACGCCACGACCCGGGGCGACGGGGTAGGCCTCGCCAGCTCCGACACGACATTGGTGTCGAGGATGTATTTGGTCACCGCCGAGGCTCATCCGCATCGAATGGATCGGCTCGAGACTCATGGCGGGTCGGCAATTCGATCTCGATCCCGGTGGGCGCATGCTCGACCAGCCAGCGACCGAGGTGCTGGTCCTGCGCCTGTGTTAGCGCCTTGAACGCTTTGGCGGAGATCACGACACAGGGATCCTGCGTTCCGATCACCTGCGGCTCGCCGGCCTTGGCGCGCCGCAGGATCTCGGACAGTTGGGCCTTGGCGTCCTGGACAGTCCACATGGCGACCTCCATCGCAATATGGACCAGTCTAGACTAGATTTGTTTCCCGATCCAGCCTGGAAGCCTGAGGCACCTACCCCCGGTTCATCCGGTTGTCGACCAGGTCGGTCACCACCGCCGGGTCGGCCAGGGTCGAGGTGTCGCCCAGGGCCTCGTGCTCGTTGGCGGCGATCTTGCGCAGGATGCGGCGCATGATCTTGCCCGACCGGGTCTTCGGCAGCCCCGGCGCCCACTGGATCAGATCCGGCGTGGCGATCGGGCCGATCTGCTTGCGCACCCACTGCGCCAGCTCGCGGCGCAGCTCTTCGGTCGGCTGCTCGCCGGCGATCAGGGTGACATAGGCGTAGATGCCTTGGCCCTTGATGTCGTGCGGATAGCCGACCACCGCGGCCTCGGCCACCTTCGGGTGGGCGACCAGCGCGCTCTCGACCTCGGCCGTGCCCATGCGGTGGCCCGAGACGTTCAGCACGTCGTCGACCCGGCCGGTGATCCAGTAATAGCCGTCCTCGTCGCGGCGGCAGCCGTCGCCGGTGAAGTACAGGCCCTTGAAGGTCGAGAAATAGGTCTGGACGAAGCGCTCATGGTCGCCGAACACGGTGCGCATCTGGCCGGGCCAGCTGTCGGCAATGCACAGGTTGCCTTCGGCCGCGCCTTCCAGCGGCTTGCCGTCGCCGTCGACGATCAGCGGCTTGACCCCGAAGAAGGGCAGGGTGGCGGAGCCGGGCTTCTGGGCGATGGCGCCGGGCAGCGGCGTGATCAGGATGCCGCCGGTCTCGGTCTGCCACCAGGTATCGACGATCGGGCAGCGGCCGTCGCCGACCACGCGGTGGTACCATAGCCAAGCCTCGGGGTTGATCGGCTCGCCGACCGAGCCGAGCAGCCGCAGCGAGGCGCGGCTGGTCTTCTTCACCGGGTCCTCGCCGTCGCGCATCAAGGCGCGGATCGCGGTCGGGGCGGTGTAGAAGATGTTGACCTTGTGCTTGTCGATCACCTGCCAGAAGCGCGAGGTGTCCGGATAGTTCGGCACGCCCTCGAACATCAGCGTGGTGGCGCCGTTCGCCAGCGGCCCGTACAGGATGTAGCTGTGCCCGGTCACCCAGCCGACATCGGCGGTGCACCAGTAGATGTCGCCGTCGTGGTAGTCGAAGACGTACTGATGCGTCATCGCGGCGTAGACCAGATAGCCGCCGGTGGTGTGCAGCACCCCCTTCGGCTTGCCGGTCGACCCCGAGGTGTAGAGGATGAACAGCGGGTCCTCGGCGCCCATCTCCTCCGGCGGGCAGTCGGCGGAGACCTGGGTCGCCGCCTCGTGCAGCCAGATGTCGCGGCCCTCGGTCCAGCCGATCTTGCCGCCGGTGCGGCGCACGACGATGACGCTGTCGACCTCCGGGCAGCTCTTCAGCGCCTCGTCGGCATTGGCCTTCAGCGCCACGCTGCGGCCGCCGCGCAGCCCTTCGTCGGCGGTGATCAGCACCGTCGAGCGGCAGTCGAGGATGCGGTCCTTCAGGCTGTCGGGCGAGAAGCCGCCGAACACCACGGAATGGATGGCGCCGATGCGGGCGCAGGCCAGCAGGGCATAGGCCGCCTCCGGGATCATCGGCAGGTAGATGGTGACCCGGTCGCCCTTCTTGACGCCGCGCGCCTTCAGTACATTGGCCAGGCGGCTGACCTGCTCGTGCAGCTCGCGATAGGTGATGTGGCGGCTGTCCTTCGGGTCGTCGCCCTCCCAGATGATCGCGGTCTGGTCGGCGCGCTTGGCCAAATGCCGGTCGATGCAGTTATAGGCGGCGTTCAGCGTGCCGTCCTCGAACCAGCGGATATGGACGTCGCCCGTGTAGCTGGTGTTCTTGACCTTGGTGAACGGCCGGATCCAGTCGACCCGCTTGCCGTGCTCGGCCCAGAAGCCGTCCGGATCCTGGGCAGAGCGTTCGTACATCGCCCTGTACTTGGCCTCGTCCACCCAGGCGCGCTTGGCCCAGTCGTCGGACACGGGAAAAAGGCTGGTGTCGCTGCTCATGGGGTCTCCCCGATCGAACTTTTTCTCGCCGCGCCGGCCGGGTGGGCGCGCCCCGGCCGGACGATCCCGCATTCATAGCAAGATGACCCGGCCGATGGCCACGGCTTGATCGCGCTGGGGTCCACCCGTGGGGCGCGGCGCATTGCTGCTGCGACGACAGGCGGCCTCGCCTTCTTTCGGCCGCTTTGGCATGCAGGGTGGTGGCTTGTCCCCATCCATCGCGGAATCCATCCGGCCATCCATGACCTTTCGCGTGCTGTTCCCCCGCCTGCTGCTGCTGTTTGCCCTTGTCTGCGCCGCCCTGCCGGCCGCGGCCCAGACCAACCCGGATTTCGACCAGCAGAATGCGGGGTGGCAGAACACGGTCCGGCAGCTCTACGTCAAATTGTCGGCGCGGAACCTGTCGGATGACGATTACAACGGCCTGCGCACCCAGCTGGCCGCGGTGGTCGACCAGGCCCAGGCCGCGGCGGATGCCGCGAACGACGCCCTCGGCAAGATCAAGCAGGTCAGCGACGCGCTAGGCCCCCCGCCGGCCGAAGGCGCGCCGCCGGAATCGGCCGATGTGACGCAGCAGCGGCAGCAGCTGGCGGAGGCCCTCTCCAAGTTCAACGGGCAGGTGCGGCAGGCCGAGGCGATCAAGACGCAGGCCCAGTTGCTGCAGCAGACCGCCGATGCCGCGCGCGTCGACCAGTTCCGGCGCGACCTGCTGACGGTGGCGCCGGCCACCTTCGACCCGAGGACCTGGCTGCCGATCCCCGACCAGGCCGGCTATCTGGCGACGCGGCTGCTGCTGCCGTTCCAGGATCAGCTCGGCCCCGGCTGGGACGGGGTGGGCGAGATCGCGCGCCGCATCCTGTTCGCGGCCGTCGTCCTCGGCATCGGCTGGCTGGCGCGGCGCTGGCTGTTGCGGCGGTTCGGCCGACGCCCGGCCGAAAGCGTGCCGTCCCTGCGGCGCCGGGCGGCCGCGGCGCTGGTGCACACCGTCGCCCATGGCGTGCTGCCGGCGATGATGACGCTGGCGGTGGCGGTGGTCTGCGCCGGCTGGCTCGGCGACCGTCCTGCCAGCTATGTCGCCATGATCGCCCTCGGGGTCCTGGCCTGGGGCATCGTCGCCTATTTCGTCGCCTCGGCCGCGATCTCGGCCGCGCTGACGCCCGACGACCCGTCCTGGCGCCTGGTCGACCTGACCGATGCCTCGGCCCGTACCCTGTGCCGCAGGCTGCGGGCGGCGGCTGTGGTCTGGACCGTCGCCGGGGTGACGCTGGCCATGGCCGATGGCCGCATCCTGATGCAGAACGAGCTGCGATCGCTGCTGGTCGCGGCGGCGCTGGCGGCGGGCGCGCTGGCGCTGCTTTCCCTGCTGCCGGGATCGCTATGGGGCTATCGCGCCGATCTCGAGGCCCTGCCGGAGGGCGAGCCGGCCGACGACCAGCGCGCCGCCGCCAGGCCGTCCGGGCGCTGGCCGCGGGCCCGCCTGCTGGCCGCCATCCTGACCGTCGCCGTGCTGGTTGCCGGGGTGATCGGCTATCAGAAGCTGGCGCTCTACATCACCTATCTGCTGGCGGCCGCGATCGGCATCGGCGCCGCCGTCCTGGTCCTGCGCAGCGTGATGCAGGAAGCCATCGGCCGGTTCATGACCCAGCCGGTCGGGCGGATGGCCCGGGTGCGCCATTCGCTGTTCCCGAACGATCGCGGCCTGTGGGTGTTCGAGACCGGCGCCGCCCTGTGCACCGACATCGTCCTCGGCCTGGCCGCGCTGGTGGCGCTGGCCCCGGTGCTCGGACTCAGCGGCACCGACCTCGCCGCGATCGGCACCGCGGTGCTGGACGGGGCGACGATCGGCGGCGTCCGCATCGCCCCGCTCAACATCCTCGGCGCCGTCGCCGCCTTCACCCTGGGGATCATCGCCACCCGCTTCCTGCAGCGCCGGCTCGACGCCCGCTTCATCGAGAAGCTGCAGATCGACCGCGGCCTGAAGAACTCGATCCGCACCGGCATCGGCTATCTCGGCGGGCTGATCGTCGCCATCTTCGCCGTCGGGCTGCTCGGGCTCGACCTGTCGAACCTGGCCCTGATCGCCAGCGCGCTGTCGGTCGGCATCGGCTTCGGCCTGCAGAACATCGTCCAGAACTTCGTCGCCGGCCTGATCCTGCTGGTCGAACGGCCGGTGAAGGTGGGCGACTGGGTGGTGGTTGGCGGGGCCGAGGGCGTGGTCCGGCGGATCAGCGTCCGCGCCACCGAGATCCAGACCTTCCAGCGCTCCTCGGTGATCGTGCCGAACGGCAACCTGATCTCGTCCCAGGTCGTCAACTGGACCCACAAGGACAAGAACGGCCGGGTCGACATACCGGTCTCGGTCGCCGCCTCGGCCGATGTCGAGCAGGCGCGCGAGATCCTGCTGGCGCTGGCCAAGGAGGACAAGCGCGTCAGCGCCTTCCCGGCGCCGGTGGTGGCGTTCAGGAGCTTCGGCACCGCGACGCTCGACCTCGAGCTGCGCTGCCACATCTCCGACGTCGACAACTTCGCCGGAGTCGGCACCGATCTGCGCTTCGCCATCTGGAAGGCGTTCCGCGAGGGCGGCCTGGCCTTCCAGCCGATCGCGGCCGACATCTCGCTGCCCCAGGCGGTGCAGGTGCTGGCGACCGCGGTGCGCGAGCGCGACGGCACCCGCGGCACGGCCCAGGGCGATGCTCCGGAGGATTCCGGGGAAGAGCCCCGGAAGCCGTCGCATGCTGCATGACCTCGGCCGGGTCGTCGGCGCCATCGCCCGCGACCGTCTGGACGAGGCGGCGGTGTACCGGAGCGAGCGGCTCTACGCCCGGCCGCGGGCCCCGGCCGGGCCGCCGGGCGTGCTGGAATGCCCGATCTGCGGCACCCGGGCGCGGCGCTTCCTGCGCTTCGGCCTGGAGGGCCGGCGCAACGCCATGTGCCCGGGCTGCGGCAGCGTCGAGCGGCACCGTTTCCTCTGGCTCTACCTGACCGCCCGGACCGATCTGCTGACCGGCCGGCACCGGGTGCTGCATGCGGCGCCCGAGCCGTGGCTGGAGGCGCGGCTGCGCGGGCTGCCGAATCTGCGCTACCGCTCGGTCGACCGGTTCAGCCCCTTCGCCGACATCCAGGCCGACCTGACGGCGCTGCCCTTCGCCGACGCGGCCTTCGACGTGGTGATCGCCAACCATGTGCTGGAGCACATCCCGGACGACGGCGCGGCGATCGCCGAGCTGGCGCGGGTGCTGCGGCCCGGCGGCCGCGCCATCCTGATGGTGCCCTTCGACCCGAAGGGGCCGACCCAGGAAGGCGCCGGCATCGCCGACCCGGCCGAGCGGATGCGCCGCTTCGGCCACCCCTACCACTACCGCATCAACGGCCGCGACTTCCCGGACCGGCTGGACGCGGCCGGGCTGGCGCCGACCGCGGTCGACAGCCGGGCCTTGCTGCGCCCGCATCTGCGCCGCCGCTTCCGGGTGAACCGCAACCACCTGTTCGACTGCTGGCGGCGGTGAGCGCTGGGATTCGCGGTGATTTGGCTCCTTTCTCATGGCATTTGATTAAATATCGATCTTTCTGAAGCGCGAAATCTTCCAATTTGGTAAAGATCTCGCGGATAGTTCGCTTCGAATTCCTAGTTTTCAGGTTGATCGCCCGACGAAGTCTCCGTATTGATGCGGAAGGGGGCGGATGAAACCCTGCATCGAAATGCTGGGAGCGGGCGCCCTGGTTCGAACTCTGACCAGGATGGCGGCAGATGAAGATTCTGACGTTGTGTGCGGCGGGAAGCCTTGCCCTGTTGCTGGCCGCGCCCGGCATGGCCCAGCAGGCGACAGGAATCTATCTGGGCGCCGGCGCCGGCGTGAACTTGCGGCAGGACCAGAGGTGGAAGTTCGACGACCCGCGCGTCGACGGCCACGTGGATGTCTCCTTCGACGCGGCACCCGCCGGCAATATCTATCTCGGCTATGATTTCGGGGCGATCCGGGCCGACATCGAAGGGAGCATCCGTCAGAACGACATCAGCGACGTCCGGGCCAGTTGGGGTACCTTCCGAGGCTTCGGGATTGTCGCTCCGGGGCTCAACGACATCGGGATCAGCGACATCGGGATCAAGGTCAAGGGCCATGAGCGCACCATCGGCCTGATGGCCAATGTTTATTACGATTTCGAGTTCGGCTCGTCCTTCGTGCCCTATATCGGCGGCGGCGTCGGCGTCGGCTTCAACAACTGGAAGGTGAAGGTCCCGGACGCCGGCATCGACGAAGAGTACAACTCGCCGCTCTTCGCCTATCAGGGCATTGCCGGCGTATCCTACTACATCACTCCGACTCTGGCCGCCAACCTGGAATACCGCTACTTCGGCGAGACCGACGCCGATTTCACCTTCGGCAGCACCAAGGTCAACATCGGGGCTCCGGCCAACCACACGGTCCTGGCCGGGCTCAAATATGTCTTCGACTTCGGCCCCGCCGCGGCCGAACCGGCGCCGGAGACGCCGGCCGACACCGGCCAGCGCAGCTATCTGGTGTTCTTCGACTTCGACAGCTCGCGCCTGACGCCGGAGGCGCGGTCGATCGTCGCCTCCGCCGCCACCGACGCGCTGCGGGGCGAATCGACCCGCATCGACGTCACCGGCCACACCGACCGCTCCGGCACCGACGCCTACAACCAGGCGCTGTCGGTGCGCCGGGCCGAGGCGGTGCGGCGCGAGCTGGTCTCGGACGGCGTCGCCGACAACCTGATCATCGTCCGCGGCGTCGGCGAATCCGACCCGCTGGTGCCGACCGCCGACGGCGTGCGCGAGCCGCAGAACCGCCGGGTCGAGATCGTGATGAACTGAGGCGGCTGGGTGTGGGCCGGGGGAACCCGGCCTACGCCGCCGCGATCAGCGTCCAGCCGCCCCACAGAATCAGCCCGGCGCCGGCGGCGTGGCTGAGCCAGCGGCCGCCGGGGATCGTCTTCTCCAGCAGCACGAACAGCGCGATCACGCCGATCCAGGCGAGATTCATCACGCCGCCGACGAACAGCAGCAGCATCAGCGCCCAGCAGCAGCCGAGGCAGAACAGGCCGTGGCGGAGGCCGAGGCCGAACGGCCCCGACCGGCGGTGCCGGGTGAGGAACTCGACCGGCGACCGGCATCGGACCAGGCAGTCCTGCTTCAGCGGGGTGATCTGGTAGGCGCCGGCGATCACCAGGGCGCCGCCGGCCAGCACCGTGTTGGCGGTCGCCGTCGCCGGGGACAGCAGGGCCAGGGAATCGAGGCGCCACTGCAGGGCGGCGGCCAGGACGCTGAAGCCGGCCCAGACCACGAGATAGCCGAGCGTGAACAGCGCCGTCGCCGCCTGGGGCGCGGCCTGCCGGCGATGGCGCTGCAGCGCGGCGTAGGTCAGCACCATCGACGCCGCCCCGGGCAGCATCATCGCTACCATCATCACCGACCACATCGCCACCATCAGGGCGAAATAGACGCCGGTCCAGGGTGTCGGCATTGGCATCGCCGCGTCCATCGCCATGCCGGGCATAGTCATCCCGGGCATTTCCATGCCTGGCATCGCCATGCCCGGCATGTCCATCCCGGGCATCTCCGTGCCGATGCCGAGGGCGATATAGGTCCAGGCGGCGATGCAGACGCAGGCGAGGGCGACCAGCGTGATCAGGCGGTCGCGACGAAGCACCGCCTCGATGGCGGAGGGGGCGGCGCCGGCGTTCATCGCCCGCCGGCTACGCCACGATGCCAGCGTTGTTGAGGTGGATGTGCGCGAACTGGGCATAGGTGCCGGCCAGATCCAGCTCGATCCCTCCCGTGGCCTTGGTCGTGCCGCTGCCGATCTCCGCCAGGCGGTATTCGAAACCCTTGGGCAGATCGATGCGGGCGCGATGCTCGGCGCCGGTCACCGGGTTGCGGATCGGCTCGGCATTGATCTCGACCACACCCGGCACGACGACGCGCCCGCGGCGGCGATCGACGTCGATCTCGATCTCGATCGGCCTGAACAGGGGCTCGAGGCGGTTCGGCGACATGGCGGCGAACACCCACCACATGGTCGCCATGTCCTCGGTCTCCTGGCCGGTCATGATCTTCAGCAGCGCGTCACGTTGTGCGGCATCGGCCCGTTCGTCGATGATCAGCTGCATGGTGCCGTTGCCGTGATGCACCGGTCCGGGCCAGCGATACAGGCCCCCAGCCCGCAGCCCGTCGAGGCTGACGTCGCCGAAATGCCCGCTTTCGATCAGGAAGCCAGCCGCGGCGCGGCAATGCCCGTGCGTCGGCAGGTCGTTGAACTGGCACGGGCAGCCATAGGAGCAGTTGCAGTTGGCGAGTTCCGTCGCCGTCAATTCCCATTCCACCATCGTCATCGTCTTGGCCTCCCCCAAAGGACTTGCCGAAGCAGACGCAACAATCGAACAAAGCATAAAATACTATTAAAATGATACGCTCGTTGCGGAGCGACGGCAATGCCGCCATCCGAAGGGCCTCTACCTCCCTTCGCGTCTCCAAGCCGCCATCAGCCCGCCGAGGCCGAGGAACAGGGCGATCAGCGGCGGCAGCAGCGGCGTCTCGGTCATGCCGGTGACGGTGTAGTCGCCATTGCCGCGCAGGCCGATCCAGCCGGCGCCGGCCGCGGCCCGGTCCGGCCGGGTGCGGCGGATGCTGGGCACGCCGTCGCTGGCCAGCCAGGCGACGCCGCCGCCGCTGGCCTGGGTCACCGGCGCCAGCTTGTCGGTCACCGCCCGCATGTCGCTCAGCTCCGGCGGGTTCAGGGTGCCGACCACCGCCAGTGCGGTCTTGTCGCCGTCGCTGACCCGGTAGATGCCCGGCCCCTGGGCACTGACCCGGCCGGCATAGAGGCCGGGCGTGGTCTCGCTCAGCGTCACGCTCTGGGTCTTGCCGTCCGGGTCGGTCACGGTGATCGGCGGGTTGCTCTGGTCCAGGTTGCGGCGGCGGATCTCGATGCGCTGCCCGGCTGCCTCGGCGCGCAGCACGTTCTCCTCCAGCTCCGGCTCGCGCATCAGCCAATGGGCGAGGCGGCGCAGCAGCTCCGCCTGCGGGCCGCCGCCCTCGAAGCCGCGGCTCCACAGCCAGATCTGGTCCGACGCCATCTGCGCCACCCGGCCCTCGCCGACGCGGTTGAGGACCAGCAGCGGCCGGCCGCCGACCCCGGTCATCACCACGTTGCCGCCATGCGGCACCACGTCGATCTGGCGGAACCAGCGGCCCCAGCTCGGGCCTCCGCCGGGGCCGCCGGTCGACCCGTCCAGCGTCGCCGTCACCGGATGGCGCTGGCCCAGCTCGGTCACCACCGGGCGGAAGCCCTGCTCCAGCACCTCGCCGGTCGGCTCGGCCGGCAGGATGTTGCCGATCGGCGTGCGGTACAGGCTCAGCGGCTCGGCGAAGGCCTCGCCCGAGACCTCGAGGAAGGCGCCGCCCTCCTCGACGTAGCGGGCGATGTTGCCGAGATAGAGGTTGGGCAGCACCCCCATCCGCCGGTAGCGGTCGAAGATGATGAGGTCGAAATCCTTGAGATTGGTCTCGAACAGCTCGCGGATCGGGAAGGAGATCAGCGACAGCTCGTTGATCGGCGTGCCGTCCTGCTTCTCCGGCGGCCGCAGGATGGTGAAGTGGACCAGGTCGACCGAGGGGTCGGATTTCAGGATGTTGCGCCAGGTGCGTTCGCCCGGATGCGGCTCGCCCGACACCAGCAGCACGCGCAGCCGGTCGCGCACGCCGTTGACGACGATGGCGGCGCGGTTGTTGGCCTGGCTCAGCTCGCCCGGCAGCCCCTCGACCGCGAATTCGAACACCGTCGGGCCGCCATGGTCGAGGCGGAAGCTGACCTGGGTGTCGCGCCCGACCGGCAGCTGCAGCGCTTCGGGTGCGCCGGCGTCCTTGGTCGCGGTCACGGTGGCGACGGCGCCGGGCTCGGCGTTGGGCAGGTCGTCGACCCGGAGGGTCACGGTGACGTCCTGGCCGACCAGGCCGAAGCTCGGCGCCTGGGCCACGACGATGCGGCGGTCGAACTCGTCCGGCCGCCCGGTCAGCAGGGTGTGGACCGGTCCGAAGGAGCTGCGGACCGCCGGATCGGTCGGCACGTCATGCACCTGGCCGTCGGTGACCAGGATGGCGCCGGCCAGCCGCCGCCGCGGCACGTCCGCCGTGGCCGCGCCCAGCGCCTCGAACAGATGGGTCTCGTCGAGCGGCGCGCTGGCGCCCTCGCCGACCGTGACGAATCGGGTATCGAGATCCGGGAAGGCCGCCAGCTTGGTGCGCAGGTCGGCCAGGGCGGCGTCGATCCGGGCCGGGCGCTCCTCGATCTGGTCGGAGGGCGAGCGGTCGACCACCACCACGGCGACGTCGCGGATCGGGTCGCGCTTCTCCTCCACCAGCGACGGGTTCAAGAGGGCCGAGGCCAGGGCGAGGAAGGCGAGGGTCCGCCAGCCCAGCCCCGGGGCGCGGCGCCAGGCGCCGACCAGCAGGGCCAGCACCGCCAAGCCGAACAGCGGCCCCAGGACGGTCCAGGGCAGGAGAGGCGAGAGGGCGACGGAGGCGGCGTCCATGCTCAGTGTCCCCTCACTGGCCCAGCCGTTCCAGGATCGCCGGCACATGCACCTGGTCCGACTTGTAGTTGCCGGTCAGGGCGTACATCACCAGGTTGACGCCGAAGCGGTAGGCCATCTCGCGCTGGCGCTCGCCGCCCGGCACCACCGGCAGCATCGGCGCGCCGCCCGGCCCGGTCGCCCAGGCCCCGGCCCAGTCATTGGCGCCGATGATGATGGTCGAGACGCCGTCATTGACCGTGGCGTCCGCGGTCTCGACCCACAGGTCGCCGCCGGTGTAGCGGCCGGGGAAGTCCTGCATCAGGTAGAAGGCGCGGGTCAGGATGTGGTCGGGCGGCGCCGGCGTCAGCGGCGGGACGTCCAGGCCCTGGGTCAGCTCGCGCAGCTTCTCGGCGCCCGGCCCGGCCAGCGCCCCGCCGCCGCCCATCGCCTGGTCGCGGGTGTCGAAGAAAATGGTGCCGCCGGTGCGCAGGAAGGCGTTCAGCTTGCCGATCGCGGCGTCGGACAGTGCCGGCTGCTCCGGCGTCATCGGCCAGTAGAGCAGGGGGAAGAAGGTCAGCTCGTCGCTCTCGACATCGATGCCGACGGCACCCTCGGCATTCACCGAGGTGCGGTCGCGCAGCACTTGCGCGAGGCCTTCCAGCCCGGCTTGGCTGACCGCGTCGACATCCTGCGATCCGGTCTCGACATAGGCGAGGCGGACATGGTTGGCCATGGCGATGATGCGGCTGTCGTCCTGCGCCCGCGACGGTGCCGGCGACAGCAGCGACGCGGCGACGGCGCCGGCGACCAGCAGCGACGCCGTGGTGGCGCGCCGCGGCGGGGTCAGCAGGCCGCGCATGAACAGAGCGATCAGCCCGTCCAGGATCAGCAGCGTCATGGCCAGCGCGAAGACCCAGGGCCGCAGGTCGACCTCGGCCGGGGCCTCGTAGCCCGACACGGTGACGCCGGGCGGCAGGTTCGGGATCGGCTCCAGGCTGCTCACGGCCGAGCCGAGGTTGAGGGCGCGGCGATTGTCCTCGGTGCCGTAGAAGCCGGGCGGATGCTCCGGCCCCGGCACGGTGCTGGCGAAGGCGGGGCCGGCGATCGGCAGGGCCAGCGGCGGCGGCGGCACCAGCCGGCCGAGCCCGTCCAGCAGCTTGACCGGCGCCAGGCTGGCCTGGCCGCTGTCGCCGCCGACGCCGCTGCCCAGCGCCACCACGCGGCGCAGCATGTCGACGAACAGGCCGGAGAAGGCGAGGTTCGACCAGCCCGGCCCGGCCGTGGTGTGGATCAGCACCAGCCAGCCGCGGCCGCGCTTCTCGGCCGTGACGATCGGCGTGCCGTCGGTCAGCCGGGCCCAGGTCTTGTCGGCCAGGTCGGGCGACGGGTCGGCCAGGACCTGGCGCTGGATCCGCACGTCGGACGGGATATTCAGGCCCTGGAACGGGCTGGTGGCGTCGAACGGCGCCAGCGGCATCGGCGCGGTCCAGGACATCGCGCCGGACAGGGTGCGGTCGCCGAAGCGCAGCGGCACCGGCACCAGCGGGTCGGGATTGGCGGCCAGGATCGGCCCGGCGAAGCGGATCAGGGCGCCGCCGCTTTCCATCCAGCGCTCCGCCGCCTGGCGGTCGGCGTCGGAGGACAGGGTGCCGTCGGGGACCAGCAGCGCGGCCAGCCGGTCGGTCGGCTGGGTGCCGCCCAGCAGGTCGGCGATGCCGCCGCGGCGGATCTCGGCGAAAGGCTCCAGCGCCCGCTGCAGATAGTAGCTCTCGGTCAGCAGCGGCTGCGCCCGGGCGGTGTCCTGCGGCGCGGCCAGCCCGACCGGCCGGCGGCGCCAGCGCTCGTCGACCAGCACGGTGGCGCCGGCCGTGGTCTCGCCCTCGATCGACACCGCGGCGATGGCGTTGCGCGCGGTCGACGGCAGCTCGAACCGGGCCTCGGCCTGGCGCTGCCCGACGGGGAAGCGGATTTCGGTGCGGGCCAGCGGGCGGCCATCCTCGGCCGCGGCGCGCAGCACCAGCGGCACGTCGCCGACGGCGGCGGCGCGCTTGACCGGCACGGTCAGGGCGGTGTCGACCACCTGCGGCGTGCCGACCAGATGCGCCAGGTCGAAGGCCTGCGGGGTCAGCACCTCCAGGCTGCCGAAGCGCTGCAGCCGGGCGGCGAAGTCGCGCACCCCGTCCGCCTCCTTCTCGGCGGTGATGCCGTCGCTGGCCCAGACGACATGGGTCGATCCGGTCAGGCGCAGCGCGTCGGCCGCCTTCAGCGCCGCCGCCCGGTCGGTCGGCCACGGGCTGGGCGCCAGGTTGTCGATCAGGCCGCGGGCCTCGCTCGGGCGCAGCAGCCGGCTGGCCGCCACCGGCTCGCCCGGGGCGGTCGGCGCGGTGGCCAGCAGCACCACGTCGCGGCCGGCCCGCTCGGCCTTGTCGACGGCGGTGCGCAAGGCCTCCTGGCGCTGCGGCCAGCCCTTGCCGGCGGCCCAGCCATTGTCGACCACCAGCAGCACCGGGCCGCTGCCGGGCAGGGCGGAGCCCGGGTTCAGCACCGGGTGGGCCAGGGCGATGATGATCAGCGCGGCCAGGGCCAGGCGCAGCAGCATCAGCCACCATGGCATCCGCTCCGGCGTCTCCTCCTGCGTCTGCAGGCCCAGCAGCAGGCGGATCGCCGGGAAGCTCAGGCGCCGCGGCGCCGGCGGGGTGACCCGCAGCAGCCAGTAGATCACCGGCAGCAGGATCAGCGCCGCCAGGATGGCGGGCGCCAGGAACACGAGGCCGCCGAGCGTCACCATCTGGCCCTGCCGGTCGCGGCCCCGGACATCACGCCCCACAGGCTCAAGAGCGCCGCCTCGGCCGATTTGTCGGTGCGGTGGACGGCGAAGCTCCAGCCGGCGCGGCGGGCGATCGCGGCCAGCCCGTCCTGGTGCTCGGCCAGGCGCTCGCGATAGGCGTCGCGCACCGACCGGACCCGCGGGATCAGCGCCGATTCGACCTCCTCGATGCCCTCGAAGCGGATGCGGCCCTCGAAGGGCAGCGTCGCCTCGGCCGGGTCGAGGACCTGCAGGATATGGCCGCGCACGCCGCGGGCAGCATAGGCGGCGACCGAGGCGCCGAACTCGTCGAGCGGCGCCAGGCAGTCGCCCAGCAGCACCATGGCGGCGTGGCGCGGCACCCGCAGCTCCCACGGCACCGCCTTGCTGGCATCGTCCAAGGTGCCGCGGTCCAGCGCCGCGGCCAGCCGCAGCAGGCTGGCGCGGCCGGTCGCTGGCGGGGTGTCGCCGCCGATCAGCGCCACCCGCTCGCCGGCGCGGTTCAGCAGCGAGGCCAGGGCCAGCAGCAGCACCTCGGCCCGGTCGCGCTTGGTCGGCAGCGAGCGGTCGGAGCGGTAGTCCATCGACGGCGAGGCGTCGCGCCACAGCCAGGCGGTCTGCACCGCGGCCCATTCGGTCTCGCGCTGGAACAGCCCCTCGGACTTGCCGGACTGGCGCCAGTCGATCCGGCCGATCGGCTCGCCGGCCTGGTAGCGGCGGAACTGCCAGAAGCTCTCGCCGACGCCGACCCGGCGGCGGCCGTGCACGCCCTGGGCCACGGTCGAGGCGACGCGGTCGGCGGCGATCAGTAGCGGCGGCAGCGTCGCCGCCAACGCATCGGCGGCCTTGCGCCGCGCAGCGCCTGTCAGGGATGAGGAGCCGTCCGCCACCTCGGCCTCAGCCCAGGCGCGCAACCAGCCGCTCGACGACGTCGGCGATGGTGGCGCCATCCGCCCGGGCGGCGAAGGTCAGGGCCATGCGGTGCTGCAGGATCGGCCGGGCCAAAGCGGCGACGTCGTCGACCGAGGGCGACGGCCGGCCGGTCAAGAGGGCACGGGCGCGGCAGGCCAGCATCAGCGACTGGCTGGCGCGCGGGCCGGGGCCCCAGCCGACCATGCGCTGCACCTCCGGCAGGTCGGTCGAATCGGGGCGGGCGGCGCGGACCAGCGACAGGATCGCCTCCAGCACCGTCTCGCCGACCGGCAGCCGGCGCACCAGGCGCTGGGTCCGCTGCAGCGTGTCGGCGCTGATCACCGCCTCGATCTGGGCCTCGTGGACACCGGTGGTGGCCAGCAGCATCCGCCGCTCCGCCGCCAGATCGGGGTAGCCGACATCGACCTGCATCAGGAAGCGGTCCAGCTGCGCCTCGGGCAGCGGATAGGTGCCCTCCTGCTCCAGCGGGTTCTGGGTGGCCAGGACGTGGAACGGCTCCGGCAGCGGCAGGTAGCGGCCGGCGATCGACACCCGGTGCTCCTGCATCGCCTGCAGCAGCGCCGACTGGGTGCGCGGGCTGGCGCGGTTGATCTCGTCGGCCATCAGGAGTTGGCTGAACACCGGGCCGGGAATGAAGCGGAAGCTGCGGCGGCCGGTCTCGCTCTCCTCCAGCACCTCGGAGCCGAGGATGTCGGCCGGCATCAGGTCCGGCGTGCACTGCACCCGCCGCTCCTCGAGGCCCAGCACGGTGCCGAGCGTCTCGACCAGCCGGGTCTTGGCCAGGCCGGGCAGGCCGACCAGCAGGACATGGCCGCCGGCCAGGATGGTGACGAGGCTCTGGTCGATCACCTCTTGCTGGCCGAAGATGACCCGGCCGATCATGCTGCGCACGGCGGCCAGCCGCTCCACGGCCGCATCGATGTCGCCGGGCGTGGCCGGGGTGTCGAGCTCGGTCGGGACGGTCGTTTGCATTGGCGTGCCGCTCTGCCGGTGAACTGACGGATCTATTGCAAGAGTATGGCGGAATTGAGCGACGGCGAGTCCAAGAAAACGCAACCACCCCAGGCGCAGTCTGACGCAGGCGCCGTTGGTGCGGCTTTGGCCGGCGCCCGACGAGGCCCGACAGCGGCGGACGAGGCCTATGATATCCGCATCGGCCGCGACGGCACCTGGTACTATCACGGCAGTCCGATCCGCCGCCTGCCCCTGGTCAAGCTGTTCGCCACGGTGCTGCGGCGCGACGCCGCCGGGGACTACTGGCTGATCACCCCGGCCGAGCGCGGGCGGATCACGGTCGACGACGCGCCCTTCGTCGCCGTGGCGGTGGAGGTGGCGGGGACGGGCGAGGACCAGGTCCTGACCCTCCGCACCAATCTCGACCAGGTCCGCGAGGCCGGGCCGGAGCATCCGATCCGCGTCGCCTTCGCCGCCGACTCCGGCGAGCCGTCGCCCTATATCCGGATCGCCGAGGGGCTCGACGCGCTGCTGTCGCGCCCGGTGTTCTACGAGCTCGCCGAGATCGCCGTCAGCCATCACGGCCGGATGGGGGTATGGAGTCACCGGACATTCTTCCCGCTGGACCAGGCGTGAGCGGCGCCGAACCGCCCCCGGCCGCGGCCGATCTGGACCGGCTGCGGCACTACCGTCCCCGCCTGTCCCGCGGCGACCACGACCTCAACCCCGACCTGACGCCGCTGGCGGGCCTGCGGCCGGCGGCGGTGCTGGTGCCGATCGTCCGGCGGCCGGAGGGCGACACCATCCTCCTGACCCTGCGCACGCCGCATCTGACCGCCCATGCCGGCCAGATCGCCTTCCCCGGCGGCGGCGTCGATGCGGGCGACCCCGACCCGCTGGCGGCGGCGCTGCGCGAGACCGAGGAGGAGATCGGCCTGCCGCGGCAGAAGGTCGAGATCGTCGGCCGGCTCGACACCTATGTCAGCCGCACCGGCTTCGAGATCCAGCCCTTCGTCGGCCTGCTGACGCCGCCGCTCGAGACCGCGCCCGACCCGTTCGAGGTGGCGGAGATCTTCGAGGTGCCGCTGGCCTTCATCCTGGCCCCGAACAACCCGAAGCTGCACCGCATCACCGTGCAGGGGGTGGAGCGGCAGTACTACGCCTTCCCCTATCGCGACCGCTATGTCTGGGGCGTGACCGCGGGCATCCTGAGGAATCTCCGCGACGTGCTGCTCGGGACCACCGAATGACGACCCCTTACCGCCTGTCGCCGCTGCCCGGCTGGGCCACCGATGCCGCCGCCCGGGCGGTGATCAACGCCCTGTCGATCCCCGGCTTCGACCCGCGCTTCGTCGGCGGCTGCGTCCGCAACGCGCTGCTCGGCCGCGACGCCGCGGATGTCGACATCGCCACGCCGCTACGGCCGGAGGCGGTGATGGTGGCGCTGCGCAACGCCGGGCTCGGCGTGATTCCGACCGGGCTGGAGCACGGCACGGTCACCGCGCGGTCGCATGGCAAGAGCTTCGAGATCACCACGCTCAGGGTCGATGTCGAGACCGACGGCCGGCATGCGGTGGTCGAGTTCACCGCCGACTGGCGGGCCGACGCGGCGCGGCGCGACTTCACCATGAACGCGCTGTCGGCCGATCCCGAAGGCGTGGTGCACGACTATTTCGGCGGGGCGGCGGACGCGCTGGCCGGCCGGATCCGCTTCGTCGGCGACCCGGCGCAGCGCATCGCCGAGGATGCGCTGCGCATCCTGCGCTTCTTCCGCTTCCACGCCCATTACGGCCAGGGCGAGCTCGATCCGCCGGCGCTCGCCGCCTGCGTCGCCGCGGCCGGCGGCCTCGACCGGCTGTCGGGCGAGCGGGTGCGGGCCGAGCTGCTGAAGCTGCTGGCCGCGCCCGACCCGGTGCCGGTCTGGCGGGCGATGGTCGAGGCCGGCATCGCCCGGCACGTGATCGGCGAGGATGGTGACATCGCCCGGCTGCAGGGGCTGGTCCAGGTCGCCCCCGGCGCCGACCCGCTGCTGCGGCTGGCGGCGCTGCTGTGCGGCGACGCGGCGGGGGTGGCGGCGCGGCTGAAGCTGTCGAATGACGATCGCGACCGGCTGGTCGGGCTGCAGGAGAGCACGCTCGACAACGCGCCGGACGAGGTCGGGGTGCGGCTGCTCTTGTACCGGCACGGCCGGGCCGGCGGCCGCGACCGGCTGCGCCTGGCCTGGGCCGCGGCGCCGAAGCGCTGGAGCTTCAAGCGCGCTTTGGCGGCGCTGGAGAAGGAGCACGTGCCGGCCCTGCCGGTGCGCGGCCGCGACGTGGTCGCCCTCGGCCTCTCCGGCCCCGCCGTCGGTCGGGCCCTGGCCGAAGTCGAGCGCTGGTGGATCGGACAAGGCCTGCGCCCCGGCCGGGACGAGAGTCTGGACCGGCTGCGCGAGCTGGCCGGGGTCTAGGCCGGACTGACAAAAAAGGGGGAAACGAAATGAGCGAGAAGGCCGTCAAGGCCGGCGGCGTCGAGATCGCGACCGAGGCCTTCGGCGACCCAGCGCACCCGCAGGTGCTGCTGATCATGGGCGCCATGGCGTCGATGCTGTGGTGGCCGGAAGGATTCTGCCGCCGCCTGGCCGAGCGGGGCCGCCATGTGATCCGCTACGACAACCGCGACACCGGCCGGTCGACCGGCTATCCGCCGGGCCAGCCGCCCTACGGCTTCGACGACATGGCCGACGACGCCATCCGCGTGCTCGACGGCTACGGGCTGGGCCGGGCTCACGTCGTCGGCATGTCGCTCGGCGGCATGATCGCGCAATTCGCCGCCCTGGCGCATCCGGACCGGGTCGCCTCGCTGACCGCGATCAGCACCTCGCCGGTCGGCACCGACACCTCACACCTGCCGCGGACCACGGCGGCCTATATGGAACATGCCGCGACCGGCGAATCGGTCGACTGGACCGACCGGTCGCAGGCGATCGACTTCATGTGCCGCGACGTCCGCGCCATCGCCGGCACCGCCCATCCACATGACGCGGCGGCGGCCCGCCGGCTGATCGAGATCGATTACGACCGGGCGCGCAGCTTCGCCAGCGCCACCAACCACTTCATGCTGAAGGGTGGCGACCGGTGGCGGGGCCGGCTGGGCGAGCTGCAGCCGCCGCTGCTGGTCATCCACGGCACGGCCGACCCGATCTTCCCGGTCGAGCACGGCGCCTTCTTCGCCGACGTCGTTCCGGGCGCCCGGCTGGTCCGGATCGAAGGCGGCGGGCACGAGCTGCATCCTGCGGATTGGGAGACGATCGTGACCGCGATCACCGAGCACACGGCGGGCTAGCGCCGTTACGCCGCCGTCGTCTCCGCCGCCAGCTCGGCCCACAGCGCCTCCGGAATGTCCTGCCGCAGCAGGGCCAGGTTGCGGTCGACCTCCTCGGCCGACTGGTGGCCAACGACGACGCTGGCCACGGCCGGGTGGCACAGCGGGAACTGCAGCGCCGCCGCCGGCAGGGGCACGTCGTGGCGGCGGCACACTGCCTCGATCCGCCGGGTCTGCTCCAGCACCTCGGGCGGCGCCGGCTTGTAGTGGTAGCGTGCGCCCTCGACCGCGCCGGTGGCCAGGATGCCGGTGTTGAACGGCGCCGCCACCAGCACCGAAATCCCCCGCGCCACGCAGTCGTCGAGGAACGGCACCGAATCCTGCTTCAGCAGGGTATAGCCGCCGGCCAGCATCATGCAGTCGAAGTCGCCGGCCTCGGCAAAGCGCTGACACACCTGCCAATTCCCGACGCCGACGCCGATGGCGCCGACCACACCCCGGCTGCGCAGCTCCGCCAGCGCCGGATAGGCGCCGTCCATCGCCTCGGCGAATCGGGCCTCATAGGCATCGCCGAGCAGGTCGGGGGTGACGTCGTGGATGAAGACGATGTCCAGCCGGTCGCGCTTTAGCTTGGCCAGGCTGCGCTCGACCGAGCGCAGGATGCCGTCCCGCGTGTAGTCGAAGCGGTTCTGCCCGTCCTCGGTGGTGCGGCCGGCCTTGGTCGACAGCACATGCTCGTCGCGCGGCCGGTCCGCCAGCGCCGTGCCGAAGCGCGTCTCGCTGACCCCGCCGGCATAGAGGGCGGCGGTGTCGAAATGGCGCAGGCCGCGGTCCCAGCAATGGTCGACCAGCGCGGCCACGGCGGCGTCGCCGATCGAGCTGAACAGGCTGCCGCCGCCGATGCCGAGGCGGGACACGCGCAGCGATGTACGGCCGACCGGGCGGCGCTCAACGGGATCGAACATGGTGCTCCTCGGGGTGGCTCAGGCTGGGCTGATCCCCGATCTTGGCACCATTTCTCGTCCGAGGGTCCAATAGAGATTCCGCCGTACATGTCCGACACTTCCGCCGGAACGACCATCCGGGTCAACGAACGTCAAAGGGAGAAACGCGATGAGCGAGTCCATACACCCGGTCGTCGACGGCGGCGTGCGCCAAGGGTCAGGCAGCTTCCAGGGCGGCACGCTGACCTGTCTGTGCACCGATCGTCCCGTCAAGGTGCGCATCGAGGGCGACGTCGCCCACAACCATGCCTGCGGCTGCACCAAGTGCTGGAAGCCGAAGGGCTCGGCCTTCTCGGTCGTCGCCGTGGTGCCGAGTGACAAGGTGACGGTGCTGGAGAACGGCGACAAGCTGGCGGTGGTCGATCCGAGCGCCCTGATTCAGCGGCACGCCTGCAAGCAATGCGGCGTGCACCTGTACGGCCCGGTCGAGTGCGACCATCCGTTCAAGGGCCTGTCCTTCATCCATCCGGAGCGGTTCGACACCAGCGGCTATGCCGCGCCGACCTTCGCCGCCTTCGTCTCGTCGATCATCGAATCGGGCGTCGACCCGAGCCGCATGGACGGCGTGCGCGCGCGGCTGACGGAGCTGGGGCTGCCGCCCTATGACTGCCTGTCCCCGGGGCTGATGGACTACATCGCGACCTGGACCGCCAAGCGCTCCGGCGCCCTGCCGGCCTAGAGCCGGACGGCTTTGGATCCGACCAGGCCAGGGTGATCGACCAGTGATTGCCTCTCCCGCTTGCGGGAGAGGTCGGAGACGCGAAGCGGCTCCGGGTGAGGGGATTTTGTCGAGGCCTGTGCCAGCCCTCACCCGGTCTCGCTGCACGTGCCCGACCTCTCCCGCCAGGTGGGAGAGGTAATGCGAATGCTGACACCAGGTGGATCCCCGGCTCACCCTTCCCGTTTCATCCGCTCGCGCCGGGCGAGCTCGGCCTCGGTCGGCTCGGCCAGGGCGAAGGACCCGGTCGTCACCTCGCCGGACCGGACATAGCTGCTGATCACCACCCCGGTGGTCGAGACCTTGCTGTCGACCAGCTTCAGCCCTGCCGGGATGGCGCCGCGGCCGAACAGCCGCTTGCCGGGGCCTAGCACGATCGGGAAGGTCATCAGCCGGAACTCGTCGATCAGGTCGTGCGCCAGCAGGGTCTGGATCAGGTCGCCGCTGCCTTGCAGCAACAGGGTCGGGCCGTTGTGCCGCTTCAGCTCGGCGACCGTCTTTGCCGCATCGCCGCGCAGGGCCACCGAGTTCTGCCAGGACAGGGGCGCGGCCGAGCGGGTGGCGACATATTTGGTCACCGCGTTGAACACCTTGCCGATCGGATCGTCCGCGGCGACGTACGGCCAGTGGGCGGCGAAGATCTCATAGGTCTTGCGGCCCAGCAGCAGGTCGAAGGGCGTGCCGAAGGTCTTGTCCAGCGCCTGCCCCATGATGTCGTCCGCGTGCGGGAACACCCAGCCGCCCAGCGCGAAGCCGCCGGTCGGATCCTCCTCCGGCCCGCCTGGGGCCTGCATCACACCGTCCAGGCTGACGAATGCGGCGGTGACGACCTTTCTCATCTCATTCTCCTGTCGATGGCGGCGTCTCGCGCGCCGGGTTCGACCGAAGGACGGTCGGCGAGGCGGCGATCCGACATGCCGCCCCTTTTTGCGTCCGACCGGCACCGGACGCGCAGAAAGCGCCTCCATCCGGCCGCGCCAGTAGCATTATCAAGCGGTCTCTAAGGCCAGGCCACCAGGGGCGGCAGCGACATCAGGATCGCCTCGGTGTTGCCCCCGGTCTTCAGGCCGAAGGTGGTGCCGCGGTCGTACAGCAGGTTGAACTCGACATAACGGCCGCGGCGCTGCAGTTGGTGCTGGCGCTGCGCCTCGGTCCAGGGCCGGTCCATGTGGCGGCGGACGATGCGCGGATAGACGTCGAGAAAGGCCAGGCCGACCTCGCGGGTGAAGGCGAAATCGGCCTCCCAGTCGCCGCTGTCGAGATTGTCGTAGAAGATACCGCCGACGCCGCGCGGCTCGTCCCGGTGCGGCAGGAAGAAGTACCGGTCGCACCACTCCTTGAAGCGCGGGTAATAGCCCGGGTCGTGCCGGTCGCAGGCGGCCTGCAGCACGGCGTGGAATTCCGCGGTGTCCGCCTCGTCGGGAACCATCGGCGTCAGGTCGGCGCCGCCGCCGAACCAGCCGATCGAGGTCTCGATCCGCCGCGTGTTCATGTGTACCGCCGGCACCAGCGGGCTCTGCAGATGGGCGACGAGGCTGATGCCCGAGGCCCAGAACCGGCCGTCGCCCTCGGCGCCCTTGATCTGCGCCCGGAACGCCTCCGAGAACTCGCCATGCACGGTCGAGATGTTGACGCCGACCTTCTCGAACACCCGGCCGCGCATCGTCGACATCACGCCGCCGCCACCGCCCGGCCGGTCCCAGGCCCGGCGCTCGAAGCGCCCGGGCGGCCGGTCGGACAGGGGGCCGGCATAGTCGTCCTCGATCGCCTCGAAGGCGGCGCAGATCCGGTCGCGCAGCGTCGCGAACCAGGCGGCGGCTTCGGCCTTGCGGGCCTCGGTCGGGGCGGGCGAAGTCGGGCTCATGCGGCGGCCTCTGTTGCTGCGCCGGCACCATAGGACGGGCGGGAGGGCCGGGAAAGGCCATCCGCGCCGCAGGTCCCGGGCATCAGGGGCCGGCGCCGGTCTGCCGAATCGCCTCGCCCAGAACCATCGCCGCGGCGGTCGCGACATTGATCGAACGCGCCTCGGGCCGCAGCGGGATGATGATGCGGGCATCCGCCGCAGCATGCACCGCCTCGGGCACGCCGGCGCTCTCGCGCCCGACCATGATCCGGTCGGACGGGGCGAAGGCGAAGCCGGCATAGGGCTGGCTGGCCTTCGTGGTCAGCAACACCAGCCGCCCGGCATGGGCGATCTCGGCATAGCGCCGCCAGCTGGTCCAGCGCGTGAGATCGAGGAAATCCGCGTAGTCCATGGCCGCGCGCCGCAGCCGCCGGTCGTCGACCAGGAAGCCGCAGGGCTCGATCAGGTCGACCGCGACGCCGAGCGCGGCGGCCAGCCGCATCATCGTGCCGGCGTTCTGCGGGATGTCGGGTTCGTAGAGGACAAGGCGCATAGGGGGCCGCGGTGCTGCGTCGCTGTGTGGTTCTAGCGAATTGCAAGGGTCGGAATGGCATTGTATAGACCCCAGGCCGCCTCCTGCCCGGGATACGGCGTCGTCGCCCGGGCCCGAAGCCAGCTCGGGGGCGCGGGGGAAGATAAGGTCGACCAAGAAGGACCGTTGCAACAATGTCGGATACCACCCTCCAGGGCGCGCCGGGCCCGAATCATACGCCGACCGGGGATCACGCATCCGGGGAGGGGGGCACTCGTCGCGACTTCCTGTATCTCCTGACCGGCGCTGTGGGCGCGGTCGGCGTCGCCACCGTCGCCTGGCCCCTGATCGACAGCATGAACCCGTCGAAGGACGTCCTGGCCCTGGCGACGATCGACGTCGACCTGACGCCGGTGGCGGTCGGCCAGTCCCTGACGGTGAAGTGGCGCGGCAAGCCGGTGTTCATCCGCCACCGGCCGGAAGACCAGATCAAGGCTGCCGAAGAGGTGCCGCTGAGCCAGCTGCCGGACCCGCAGCCCGATTCGGCGCGCGTGCAGAAGGCGGAATGGCTCGTCGTGGTCGGCGTCTGCACCCATCTCGGCTGCATCCCGCTGGGCCAGAATCCGGGTGAGAACCGCGGCCCGTTCGGCGGCTGGTTCTGCCCCTGCCACGGGTCGATCTACGACACCTCCGGGCGCATCCGGTCGGGCCCGGCACCGCTGAATCTCGAGGTGCCGACCTACGCCTTCACCGCCGACACCAAGGTCAAGATCGGCTGAGCCGCTCGTTCCGGAGACTTCCCATGGCCCACGCCTCAGCCCAACCGACCCATTTCAAGAACCCGGCGATCCGCTGGATCGATTCGCGGCTGCCGATCTTCTCGATGATGTACAAGGAGTACGGCGAATACCCGGCTCCGCGGAACTTCAATTATCTTTGGAACTTCGGCGCCATCGCCGGGATGATGCTGGTGATCATGATCGCCACCGGCCTGTTCCTGTCGATGCAGTACACGCCGCATGTCGATTTCGCCTTCCAGTCGGTCGAGCGCATCATGCGCGACGTCAATTACGGCTGGCTGATGCGCTACATCCATGCCAACGGCGCGTCGATGTTCTTCATCGCCGTCTACATCCACATCTTCCGCGGCCTGTATTACGGCTCGTACAAGAGCCCGCGTGAGCTGGTGTGGATCTTCGGCGTCCTGATCTTCCTGCTGATGATGGCCACCGCCTTCATGGGCTATGTGCTGCCCTGGGGCCAGATGAGCTTCTGGGGCGCCACCGTCATCACCAACCTGTTCTCCGCCATCCCGCTGGTCGGCGAGAACATCGTCACCTGGCTGTGGGGCGGCTTCGCGGTCGACAACCCGACGCTGAACCGATTCTACTCGCTGCACTTCCTGCTGCCCTTCGTGATCCTCGGCGTCGTCGTCATCCATGTCGGCGCCTTCCACGTCACCGGCTCGAACAACCCGTCGGGCATCGACCCGAAGGGGCCGCAGGACACGCTGCCCTTCCACCCGTACTACACGGCCAAGGACAGCTTCGGCATCGCCGTGTTCCTGATCTTCTATGCCTTCATCGTGTTCTTCGCGCCGAACCTGATGGGGCATGCCGACAACTACATCCAGGCCAACCCGCTGCAGACGCCGGCGCACATCGTCCCGGAATGGTACTTCCTGCCGTTCTACGCGATCCTGCGCTCGATCACCTTCAGCCTGTTCGGCATCCCGGCGAAGCTGCTCGGCGTCATCGCCATGTTCGGCGCCATCGCCATCCTGTTCGTGCTGCCCTGGCTCGACACCAGCCGGGTCCGCAGCGCCCGGTTCCGCCCGATCTACCGCTGGTGCTTCTGGCTGCTGGTCGCCTCGGTGATCGGCCTCGGCTATGCCGGGTCGCAGCCGCCGGAAGGGCTGCCGGTGGTGATCGGCCAGGTCGGCATGGTCTACTACTTCCTGCACTTCCTGGTGATCCTGCCGATCCTGGGCAAGATCGAACGGCCGCTGCCGCTGCCGCGCAGCATCAGCGAATCCGTCCTCGGGCCGTCGGCCGCTACGAATACGGTGAAGGCGTGACCATGCCGCTCCTCGACAAGATCATGCTGCGATCCGCCCTCACTGCCGCGGCAATGCTGCTGACGCTCGGCGCCGGGCTGCCGGCCGCCCGGGCGCAGGAGGAGCATGCTGTGGAGCCGCCGGCCCAGAACTGGACCTTCGGCGGCTTCTTCGGCACCTTCGACCGGGCCTCGGCCCAGCGCGGCTTCCAGGTCTACAAGGAAGTCTGCTCGACCTGCCATTCGATGCACCTGATGTCCTACCGCGATCTCGGCCCCGGCGGGGGCGGCGGTGGGCTCGGCTTCACCGAGGACGAGGTCAAGGCCATCGCCGCCGAGTACAAGGTCGCCGACACCAACGATGCCGGCGAGCCGATCGAGCGCACGGCGCTGCCGTCGGACCGGTTCCACAACCCGTTCCCGAACGACAAGGCGGCGGCGGCGGCCAATGGCGGCAAGGTGCCGCCCGACCTGTCGCTGATGGCCAAGGCGCGCGGCTCTGGCGGCGAGACCGACGGCCCGAACTACGTCTACGCCTTCCTCACCGGCTTCCACGATGCGCCGGAAGGCTTCCAGGTGCCCGACGGGCTGAACTACAACGCCTATTTCCCCGGCCATGTCACGGCGATGCCGAATATCCTGACCGACGGCGCCGTCACCTACAGCGACGGCACCGAGGCCAAGCACGAGCAGATGGCCTGGGACGTCGTCAATTTCCTGATGTGGACAGCCGAGCCGGCGATGGAGGAGCGCAAGCACACCGGCGTCAAGGTGGTCCTGTTCCTGATCATCTTCGCCGGGCTGTTGTACTCGGTGAAGCGCAAGGTCTGGGCGAACGCCCACTGAGCAGTTCGACTTCCGATCCGACACGAGGCGGCGCTTGCGCCGCCTCGTGCTATTTTGGGGCATCGCTGCTGGGAGTCCGCCGCCATGGACCGGATCGAGACCCGACCGCTCGCGCTTCCGCCCGCGATCCGCGGCCTGAACCTGTTCACCACCGACCGCGACCTGCAGCGCCGCCTGGACCGGCGCAGCCCGGACCTGCTGCCGCGCTTCGGCGACCGGCTGGCCGAGTTCGGCGCCTGGGTCGGCGACGCGGTGGAGGCGCAGGCCGACTACACCAGCCGGCACGCCCCGCCGCGGCTCGAAAGCCATGACGGCACCGGCGCGCCGGTCGGCCGGGTGGTGCTGAACGCCGAATACCGCGCCTGCCACGCCGACGCCTATCGCCGCGGCGTCATCGGCCTCGCCTTCGGCCCTGAGCGGGCGCCGCATCTGCTGTCCTTCGTCATGGGCGGCGTGCTGTCCCAGGCCGACGTGTCGCTGCACTGCCCGGTGACACTGACCGGCGCCGTCGCCTGGGCGCTGGACCGGCTGGCGCCGGACCCGGTGCGCAGCCAATGGCTGCCGCTCCTGACCCGGATGGATGGCCAGGCTCTGAGCGGCGGCACCTGGGCGACCGAGCTGCATGGCGGCACCGATGTCGCCGCCACCACCACGGTGGCGGAGCCGGACGGCGCGGCCTGGCGCCTGACCGGGCTGAAATGGTTCACCAGCAATGCCGGGGCCGGGCTGGCGCTGGCCACCGCCCGGCCGCGCGGCGCGCCGGACGGGGCCCGCGGCCTGGGCTGCTACCTGGTGCCCTCGGCGCTGCCGGACGGCACGCCGAACCGTCTCCATGTCCGCCGGCTGAAGGACAAGGTCGGCACCCGCGGCCTCGCCACCGGCGAGACCGTGCTGGACGGCGCCTGGGCGGTCGAGGTCGCGCCGCCGCCGCACGGCCTGAAGGCGATGCTCGAGGCGCTGGAATACAGCCGGGTGCACAACGCCTTCGGCGCCGCCGGCATGCACCGCCGCGCCCTGCTCGAATCGCTGGCCTGGACCAGCCACCGTCGGGTCGGCGGCGCGCTGCTGCGCAGCACTTCGATGATGCGCGACGCGCTGCTCGACCTCGCCGCGACCCAGGAGGCCTCGGCGGCGCTGGCCTTCGAGGCGGCCGTCGCCTTCGAGGCGCCGGGCGAGGAGCCGGCGGTCGAGGGCTGGCGCCGTGCCGCCGTGGCGCTGGCCAAGTACTGGACCGCGGCGCAGGCGACCGCCGCCGCCGCCCAGGCGGTCGAGATCGTCGGCGGCAACGGCTACACCGAGGAATGGCCCACGGCCCGGCTCTACCGCGACGCGCTGGTCACCGCGGTGTGGGAGGGGCCGGCCAATGTCCAGGCGCTGGAGTTCCTGCGCGCCACCATTGGCAAGCTGCCCGGCGACCAGGCTTTGCTGGACCGAATCTCCGGCATCCTCGCCGCGGCGCCCGAGGCGCTGCAGCCGATCTCGGCGCGGCTGCGCCCGGTGCTCGACAGCTGCCGCGCCGGCTTCGCCCATCTGCGGGCGCGGCCGGAGGACGGGCCTCGGCTGGCCCGCCGGCTGATGCATCCGGCGGCCGAGCTGCTGGCCGCTTCGTTGATGCTGGAGGAGGCGGCCGCCGACCTGGCCACGGGCGACCGGCGCAAGGCGCTGCTGGCCGGCCGCTTCGCCCTCCGGCTCGACCCGCATGGCGCTGTGGACCTCGCCGAGGATCCGCTGCATGCCCTGTTCGACGATATCATCGGCCACGGACTCTGCCCCGCATGACCCCACTCTCCGTCTCTGCCCATGACCTGCTGGCCTTCTGGTTCGAGGAGTCCGGGAAGGAACGCTGGTTCTCCGGCGACGCCGGCTTCGATGCCGAGATCCGCGCCCGGTTCCTGACCCTGCACGAGGAGGCCGCTTCCGGCCGGCACGACGACTGGGCCGGCACGCCGCTCGGCGCGGTCGCGCTCTGCATCCTGCTCGACCAACTGCCGCGCAACCTCTTTCGGGGCACGCCGCGCGCCTTCGCCACCGATCCCAAGGCGCTGGCCGTGGCCAAGGCAGCGGTCGACCGGGGCTTCGACCACGACCCGGCGCTGACCGACGACCACCGGCTGTTCCTCTATCTGCCCTTCGAGCACAGCGAGGATCTGGCCGACCAGCAGCGCAGCCTGGACCTGCAGGCCGCCGGAATCGCCGACCCGGAGTATGTCGACTATGCCCGGCGCCACCTCGCAGTGATCGAGCGCTTCGGCCGCTTCCCGCACCGCAACGCCATCCTCGGCCGCGCCAGCACGCCGGAAGAGGAGGCGCATCTGGCCGAGCACGGGGGCTTCTGATGGCGGCGATCACCGGGCTCGACCATGTCATCCTGGCGGTGGCGGCGCTGGATGCGGCGCGCGACACCTGGCGCCGCCTCGGCTTCACCGTGACGCCGCGCGGCCGCCACATCGGCTGGGGCACCGCCAATTACTGCATCATGCTGGAGGCCGATTACATCGAGCTGCTCGGCGTGCTCGACCCGACGCAGTTCGACAACGGCCTCGGTGAGCGCCTGGCGCGGGGCGGGGAGGGGTTGCTGGGAATCTCGCTCGCGACCCGCTCGGCCGATTCGGCCGCCGCCGCCTTCGACGCGGCAGGGGCGGGTGGAGAGCCGGCGCGCGACCTCGCCCGGCTGCTCGATCTGCCGGAGGGTCCCGTTCAGCCGGCCTTCCGGCTGTCCTATCCGGCCCGGCGCGACGCCTTCGGCCTGCCGCTCTTCGCCACCGAGCACCGGACGCCGGAGCTGCTGCGCCGGCCGGAATGGGAGCGCCACGCCAACGGCGCGACCGGGATCCTCCGGCTCGACCTGCCGAACCCGCTCGCCGAGCCGGCCCTGGCCGCCTGGGCGGCGTTGGACGGGGCGAGGCGCGAGGGCGATTCGGTCGCGATCGGCGGCTTCACCCTCGGCGTCGGCGACCAGCCGATGCTGCACCTCGCCACAAGCGACCTCGATGCCTGCGAATCGGCGTTGCGGGCCGGCCACGTCGCCCATGCCCGTCATCCGGGCGAGATCAGGGTGCCGCCGCTGCCGGGGACCGGCCTGGCGCTGCGCTTCGCCTTCTAGCCGTTCACGCCTTGGCCAGTCGAGGCGACCGGCGCCTCCTCGGTCAGCTGCCGGAACTGCCGGTCGATCGCCTCGACCCGGCGCCGGAACTCGGTCCGGTCGCGGCCGGCCAGGGTGGTGCCGGTCGGCAGGTCGACGCTCAGCGGGTTGACCTGGGCGCCGGCGACCAGGACCTCGTAGTGCAGATGCGGCCCGGTCGCCATGCCGCTGGACCCGACATAGCCGATCACCTCCCCCTGCTTGACCCGCGCGCCCTTCTTCAGCCGGGCGAAGCGGCTCATATGGGCATAGGCGGTCGACAGCCTGCCGTTGTGCTGCAGCCGGATGACGCGGCCATAGCCGCGCTGGGTGCCGATCAGCTCCACCGTGCCGTCGCCGGCGGCGTAGATCGGCGTGCCGCTGGGGGCGCCGAAATCGACGCCGCGATGCATCCGGGTATAGCCCAGGACCGGGTGGCGCCGAGCGCCGAATCGGGAGGTCAGCCGTGCCCCGTCGACCGGGGTGCGCAGCAGCAGCCGGCGCACGCTGGTGCCGTCGCGGTCGTAGTAGTCGACCGTGCCGTCGCGGCTCTCGAACCGGTACATGGTCAGGGTCTTGTCGCCGAGCTCGAGCCGCGCCATCTCGACCGGCCCGAGCCGGGCGACGCTGCCGTCCGGGCTATGGTCCTGGCTGAACATCACGGCGAATCGGTCGCCCGGCTGCAGGTCGCGCTGGAAATCGACCGAATAGGCCCAGGTCTTCAGCAGCGACAGCACCACCGCATCCGGCACCCCGGCCGCGGTCGCATCGGCATAGAGGCTCGATTCGATCTCGCCTGCGATGCCGACCGGCCGGCTCTCCAACACCCGCTCGGCCTCGCTGCTGCGGAAATTGCCGTCGGGCGTGCGGCGCACGGTGACGGTGCGGTCGACCTCTGGCATCAGGCTGACCGCCTTCAGCACGCGCTCGCCACCGCTGCGGTCGAAGGTCACCGTGATCGGCTGGCCGATTCGCAGCTTGGTCGGGTCGTACAGCCCGTCCAGGGCCGCTGCGGCGGCATGGGCCTCGTCCTCGGCGATTCCGGCCTCGGTCAGCAGGCCGGTCAGCGTGTCGCCTGCCGCCACCTCGACCACCCGGCGTTCGGCGCCGCGTGGGCCCCGAGGCCGACTCAGACCCTCGTCGATGGCCGCCAGGACCCAGTCCGCCGGCTCGTCCGGGGCCGGAAACAGCGCGTCATAGGCGATCTGGTCATCCGATCGGAGCGTCGTCTGCGCTGCCGGGCCGGCAGTGGCGGCATCGGCGGGATGCGACGATTCGGGGAGAAGGAGAAAGGCACCGGCCCCGAGACTGGCCAAAGCGAGAATCGACAGGACTCCGAGCGGGACGATTCGCAATGGGTCGGTCTCCGAGGGGCGGTGGGGAGGCTGCCCGTTGGGCCGGGGCGTGCCTGAATCACCGGCCGAACATGCGGGAGCGGCGGAGTCAGGTCAACCGGCTGGGCCACCCGAAATCCCCACCCACAACCCCTTGCGCGCGTACGCACGAATCTCCACCTAGGGATGGCCGGATCGGGCGGAAGCGCTCGATCCGGCGGTGTCTGGAGCCTCTCTGCCTTGCGCGGGAAAGCACCTCGCGAGGAGAAAACGCTGTTCGAAAAATTTTCGTCACAAAGCGTTTGACAGGCCCCGGCGACCCCCCTATAAACCGCCTCACCGACGACGACACGGCGGCGAGCGAAAGCGAAACGGCGGGTCGGACAGGGCGGCAGATGAAAATCTGGTTGCACTGAGAAGTCGGAAGGA
>NZ_JASATH010000082.1:0-32408 GCF_038440215.1 Inquilinus sp. OTU3971
CGATTCTCGAACGATGGGCGGGCGGCCGCTCAGGCCTTCTTCAGCTCGGCCTCGAGTTCCGGGATCAGCTTGAACAGGTCGCCGACCAGGCCGTAATCGGCGACCTGGAAGATCGGCGCCTCCTCGTCCTTGTTGATGGCGACGATGACCTTGCTGTCCTTCATGCCCGCCAGGTGCTGGATCGCGCCGGAGATGCCGACGGCGATGTACAGGTCCGGCGCCACCACCTTGCCGGTCTGGCCGACCTGATAGTCGTTCGGCACGTAGCCGGCATCGACCGCGGCGCGGCTGGCGCCGATGGCGGCGCCGAGATGGTCGGCGATGCCCTCGAGGATCTTGAAGTTCTCCGACGAGCCCATGGCGCGGCCGCCGGAGATGATGATCCGGGCCGAGGTCAGCTCCGGCCGCTCGGACTTGGTCAGCTCCTGGCCGACGAAGCTCGACAGGCCGGCATCGGGCTTGGCCTCGACCGTCTCGATCGCGGCCGACCCGCCCTCGGCGGCGGCCGCGTCGAAGCCGGCGCCGCGCACCGTGACCACCTTGATCGGGTCGCTCGACTGCACTGTGGCGATGGCATTGCCGGCGTAGATCGGCCGCTCGAAGGTGTCCGGCCCGACCACCGCGGTGATGTCGGAGATCTGCTGCACGTCCAGCAGCGCGGCGACGCGCGGCAGCAGGTTCTTGCCGGCGCTGGTCGCCGTCGCCAGCACATGGCCGTAGCCCCTGGCCAGCTCGGCCACCAGCGGCGCCACGGTCTCGGCCAGCTGGTGCTCCAGCGCGGCCGAATCGGCCAGCAGCACCTTGGCGACGCCGGCGACCTTGGCCGCGGCCTCCGCCGCCGGGCGGGCATTGGCGCCAGCGACCAGGATGTGGATGTCGCCGCCGATCTTCTGCGCCGCGGTGACGGCGTGCAGCGTGGCGGCTTTCAGCGTGGCGTTGTCGTGGTCGGCAACGATCAGGATCGACATGTCTTTGTCCCCGCCCCTCAGATCACGCGCGCTTCGGTCTTCAGCTTGGCCACCAGCTCCTGCACGCTGGCGACCTTGACGCCGCCCTTGCGCTTCGCCGGCTCGACCACCTTCAGCGTCTTCAGCCGCGGCGCCGGGTCGACGCCCAGATCGGCCGGGGTGACGGTGTCCAGCTGCTTCTTCTTCGCCTTCATGATGTTCGGCAGCGAGGCGTAGCGCGGCTCGTTCAGGCGCAGGTCGGTGGTGATGATCGCCGGCAGCTTGACCCGGACGGTCTCCAGCCCGCCATCGACCTCGCGGGTGACCAGCGCGGCGCCGTCCTCCAGCACCAGCTTCGAGGCGAAGGTCGCCTGGCCCCAGCCCAGCAGGGCCGCCAGGGCCTGCCCGGTCTGGTTGGCGTCGTCGTCGATCGCCTGCTTGCCCAGGATCACCAGCTGCGGCTGCTCCTTGTCGACCAGCGCCTTCAGCAGCTTGGCCACGGCCAGCGGCTGCAGCTCGACATCGGTCTGCACCAGGATGCCGCGGTCGGCGCCCATCGCCAGGGCGGTGCGGATCGTCTCCTGCGCCTGGGCCGGGCCGATCGAGACGGCCACGACCTCGGTCGCCTTGCCGGCCTCCTTGACGCGGATCGCCTCTTCGACCGAGATCTCGTCGAAGGGGTTCATCGACATCTTGACGTTCGCCAGGTCGACGCCGGACCCGTCGGCCTTGACCCGGACCTTGACGTTGAAGTCGATCACCCGTTTGACCGGGACCAGGATCTTCATCGGCTCGCACTCCATCGGACGGCGCTTTTCGCGCTGCAGAAAGACGCTTTTAGAGCCCGCGGACGGGATCGGCAACCGCCCTGGGGCGGATAGCGAACAGAGGCCCGATTTCCGGGCCTGGGGTCCATCCGATCCGCGACGGTTTGTGCTCCGCCGCCGACGGTGATGCGGTTACGGCTTCGGCTGGCCGGGGTCGAAGGTCGGCCCGCCCATGCAGGGCGCGACGATGTCGGAGCATTGGGCGGTGCGGAGATAGCCGCCCGAGGTGCGGTAGCGGACCTCGGCGACCCGGCCGTCGACCAGGGTGAAGGTCGCCTCGCAATAGTTCGGGTCCAGCGCGCTGGTGCCGATCTTCTGGCCGACGCCGGCATTGACCGGCTCGACGCCCATGGCGCTTCCGGCCGAGCCGCCGAAGGCGCCGATGCTGGCGGCCTCGTCCGCGGCCATGCCGGCACTCTGGTAGGTCAGGTAGTGCGTGTTGCCGTCGCTGCGGCTGCGGGACGGCGTGCCGGCGCAGGACAGCAGCCGCGCCTCGCTCAGCCCGACAAGGTCGTTCTGGGCCGTCAGCGCCTGCTGCTGCCGGGCCTCGCGCTCGGAGCAGCCGTTGAGGACGAGGAAGGCGATCCCGGCCAGGACGGCGTGGCGAAGGGTCATGAGGCAACTCCCGAGAACGAACGACAGGTTGCGGCCACGATAGCACGCCACACAGGATCGCAACCCCGTTCGTGGCCTCGTCAGAGCTGCTTCGAGATCCGCTGCGCCATGTCCTGCGGCGACAACTGCGGCGGCATGATGTCCAGCACCTGCCAGTCCGGCCCCATCATGTAGACGAAGGCGGAATGGTCCATCGAATAGGCGCCGTCCTGCTGCGGCGCCTTCTTGTAGTAGACCCGGAAGGCCTTGGCCGCCTGGGCGATCTGCTCGGCCGAGCCGGTCAGACCGACCATGCGGGGATGGAAGGCCTGGGCGTACAGGCCGACCACCTCGGGCGTGTCGCGCTCCGGGTCGACGGTGACGAACACCGGCACCACCCCCTCGGCCTTCGGCCCCAGCGTGTCCAGCGCCGCCGCCATGGTCGACAGCTCGGTCGGGCAGACATCGGGGCAGTTGGTGAAGCCGAAGAAGATCAGCGCGTCCTTGCCGGCGAAATCCTTCTCGGTGACCGGCTTGCCGGCCTGGTCGACCAGCGCGATCGGGCCGCCGACCGAGCCGAAGCCCTGGCCGACGACGCCGCGGCTGCCGGGGGGGCCGAGCCAGAAGGCGACGGCCGCGGCGATGGCGATGGCCGGCACCGCCAGCGCCAGGATCCGCAGGATCCGCTTCGTCCACATCTCGACCGGCCTTCCTCCGTGAGTCATTGTCCGCCGTCATAGGCCCTGCGTCCTTCCAACGGAAGCGCGCGCGGCGTCGCAGAACGGGCGGATGATATCATGGCGGACAGGGTGCAGCCGGGCGCGGCCGGCGGCGATGCGGATGCGGAAAGCGGCTCGGTCGGCGACGACAACCGCGGCCGGGCCCTGGTGGCGCTGGAGGTGATGCGCCGGCGCGGCCTGATCGACCCGGCCACCTACGAGGCGCGGCGGAAGGAGATCGAGCAATCTACGCCATAAGGACGGCCAGCAGCACCGGCAGGGTCAGCAGGCTGATGATGGTGCCGACCACGACGGCGCCGGCCACCTCCTCCACCGGGCCGCCGTAGCGGGCGGCGAACAGGTAGTTGAACACCGCGGGCGGCATCGCCGACTGCAGGATCAGGATCGCCGCGGCCGGCTGCGGGATATCGGCCAGCCAGACCACCCCGTACCCGGCGGCGAGGCCGAGCACCAGCCGCAGCCCGGCCAGCCACAGCGCATGGCCGAGATTGGCGATGCGCAGGCTGGCCAGCGACACGCCGAGCGCGATCAGCATCAGCGGCAGGGTGACGCCGCCCAGCAGCTCGGTCGCATTGGCCAGCCAGCGCGGCGTGTCGATGCCGCCGGCGGCGAAGGCAATCGCCAGCAGGATGGCGTAGATCGTCGGCGTCTTGAGGATCTCGGTCCACCGGCTGTGGCCGGAGGCGCAGGAGACGCCGACGGTGAACTGCAGCAGCGTCATGGCGGCGGAGAAGGGCAGGGCCAGCGCCAGCCCTTGGTCGCCGAAGGCGAAATAGGCGATCGGCAGGCCGAGATTGCCGGCGTTCGGCAGCATCACCGTCGGCAGCAGCGGCCGCACCGTCCGGCCGGTGGCGTACAGCGCCAGCCCGCCGACCAGGCCGCAGGCGAACACCGACAGCATGGCGAGGCCGGCCTGGCCGATGATCTCGCCGGCCGGGACGTGAAATTTGGTCAGGGTCGAGAACACTAGGCAGGGCGACCCGACATAGGTCACCAGCCGGGTGACGAAGCCGAGGTCGAAGGGGTGGCGCGACCGGGCCCAGACATAGCCGACCCCGGCCGAAGCGACCACCGGCGCCAGCACCGGAATCAGGGCGGCGATCAGCGCGATCATCGGGTCACCGTCACCGGCCCGCCCGTGGCCTCGACACAGCGGCGCACGGCCAGCGCCACCACCACGCCCAGCCAGGCGCCGGCGACGATGTCGGCCGGGTAGTGCGAGGTGACCACGACCCGGCTCAGCGCCACCAGCCCGCCCAGCAGGGTGAAGGCCCAGCCCCAGCGCGGGAACAGGATCCACAGCGCGGCCATCGCCGTGGCCATGGTCTGGGCGTGGCCGGACGGGAAACTGTTTGAGAACAGGTCCCAGCCGAAGGGGTGCGGCGCGAAGGCGTCCTGGCGGAACAGGTGGCGCGGCCGCGGCCGGCCGATCGCCGCCTTCAGCAGCCAGTTGCTCAGGGTCGTGGCGACCAGCGCCGCCAGCATGAAGCCGAAGCCGCGGGCCCGCTGCAGCCGTTGCACCCGGACGTCGCCATAAGCGGCCAGGAAGGCGGCGAAGCGCCAGCCGAGCCAGCCCAGGATCGCCAGCGCGTACCACCACACGCCGAGGCCGATATCGGTGAACACCTTCACCGCGGCGATGATGGAAGAGCCGCGATGGGCCTCGAACCACAGCGCCACCGGGCGGTCGACGAAGGCGATGAGCAGCAGGCAGACCACGGCGACGGCCAGAAAGCTGGCCAGGACTGGCCGGCTCGCTAGCCCGCGTTTCGACGCCGCGATGGTCTCCGATCGACCCACTGCCCCTCCGGATTCGTCCGTCGTTTACGACGGAACCGAGGCTTCCAGAAACGGCATTCCGGGCATCCGAGGGTCCCGGTTCTGTAACTTCTGATGATCAATGTGATTTAGAGATATTGATCTAGATAAAAATGTATATCTAAATGATATCCGACGCTGCGACGTGAATGGACAGGAGCACAGCATGGGCGACCATCATGGGAACGGCACGGCCGGCCTCGACCTCCGACCGATCGCCGGCCGCATCGGTGCCGAGATCCGCGGCCTCCGCCTCTCCGGCGACCTCGATGCCGTGACGCTCGACCGGCTGCGGGCGGCGCTGCACCGGCACAAGGTGATCTTCCTGCGCGGCCAGGACCTCGACGATGCCGGGCAGGAGGCCTTCGCCCGGGCGCTGGGCGACCCGGTCGCGCATCCGACCCAGCCGGTGGCGGCGGGCGCCGACTTCCTGCTCGAGCTCGATTCCGCCCGCGGCCAGCGCGCCAACTCCTGGCACACCGACGTCACCTTCGTCGACGCCTACCCCCAGGCCTCGATCCTGCGCGCCGTGACGGTGCCGGAGTTCGGCGGCGACACCATCTGGGCCAACACGGCCACCGCCTATCTCGACCTGCCCGCGCCGCTGCGCGGCCTGGCCGACCAGCTCTGGGCCCTGCACAGCAACGACTACGACTATGCCGCGTCGCATCCGGAGGCGACGCCGGAGCGGCTGCGCTACCACCGCGAGGTGTTCGCCTCGACCGTATACGAGACCGAGCACCCGGTGGTGCGGGTGCATCCGGCGACCGGCGAGCGCACTTTGGTGCTGGGTCATTTCGTCCGCCGCTTCCTCGGCCTCTCGGCCAATGAATCGGCGCAGCTGTTCACCACGTTGCAGGCCTATGTGACCCGGCCGGAGAACACGGTGCGCTGGCAGTGGCAGGCGGGCGACGTGGCGATCTGGGACAACCGCGCCACCCAGCACTACGCGGTCAACGATTATGGCGACCAGCGCCGCGTGGTGCGCCGCGCCACCATCGCCGGCGACATCCCGGCCGCCATCGACGGCCGCCGCAGCGCCACCCGGGTGAAGGCAGTGCGCCAGCCGGAGGCGGCCGCCGCCTAGGCAGGAGCGCCGAGCCCTATTCGGGCGGGCACTCGGCGCCGGTCTCGATCCAGGCGACGATGAGGGCGCCGAACTCGGCCTGGGTGCCGGGGGCGGGCCGTCGCCCCTCGCCCGGATGCCACGCCCAGGCCACGAGATGGTCCTCGGCCAAATGCTGCCGGATCTGGGCCAGGCTGCGGTTGCCGTTGCGCCCGGGATCCTGGATCTGCCGGCAGATGTAGCCGAGCGAATGCCCCTGCCAGCCCATGCTGTCCGGCGCCAGCGACCAGTGCGTGTTGCCCGGGATGGACCGGATGCGGCTGCCCAGGACGGTCGTGTTCTCTGCCCGGTGGCATGTGCTGCACGCCAGGCCGTCCACCCCGATTCGGCTGGCGCCCGCCTGCATGAAGGGCACATGCGGATGCAGGTCGTCGCCCTGTGTGGGCCGGCCCGTGACCGGGTGGCAGTTCATGCAGCGCGGGTCGGTGATGACCTTCGCCGCCTCGGTGAAGAGGGCGCGGGAGCGGTCGCCGGCATCCGCGATCGACTGGAACGCGGCGACGCCCTGCAGCTGCCGGCTCGGGTCCTGGGGCGAGGAATCGGCGATGCCGGATCCGATCCCGAGCGTGATGGCCGCGGCGGCGATCGAGGCCAGGGCCACGATCTGGCGTGAGCGCTTCGGCATGATCACGGCCTCCCCGCTTGGCGAGGGTCGATCGGCAGGTCCCGCAGGCGCTTGCCGGTGGCGGCGAAGATCGCGTTCATCAGGGCCGGCGCCACCCCCGGCGTGCCGAGTTCGCCGACCCCGCCCGGCGGCTCGGCGCTCGGGACGATATGGACCTCGATCGCCGGGCATTCGTGGATGCGCAGGACCGGCGAATCGTCGAAATTGCCCTCGACGACCGCCCCGTCGGCGATGGTGAGGCGGCCGTAGAACGCGGCGCTCAGGCCGTAGATGATGCCGCTCTCGACCTGCTGCCGCAGGATGTCCGGGTTGACGGCCTGACCGCAATCGACGGCGCAGACCATGCGCTCGACCTTCGGGGCGCCGTCCTTGTCGACATGCACCTGCGCGACCAGGGCGGCAAAGCTGCCGAAATCCGCCATCACGGCGACGCCGCGGCCGCGATCGGGACCGAGCGGCGTGCCCCAGCCGGCCTGCTCCGCGGCGAGATCCAGCACGCCCCGCAGCCGCGGCGCCTTGCCCAGCAGCTGGCGGCGGTACTCCACCGGGTCGCGGCCGGCCAGATGCGCCGCCTCGTCGATGCCGCCCTCGACGGCCGGGGCGTTGCGGGTGGGGCCGACGCCGCGCCAGTTGCCGGTCAGCATGCCCTCGGGCGCCTCGTGCCGGACATACTCCACCCGCTTGTTCGGGATGTCGTAGGGGCTCTCGGCGCCGCCGGTGATGTCGAGGTCGATGCCGTCCTTGAACAGGATCGGCAGGAACCGCGCCATGATCGCGGGGCCGACCACGCGATGCCGCCACGAGACCGGCATCCCGTCGGGACCGAGCCTGACCACGATCCGGCTCCGGTTGAGATAGCGGTAGGAATCGCGGCGGATGTCCTCCTCGCGGCTCCAGACCACCTGCACCGGCCCGTCCACCTGCTGCGCCACCCGTGTCGCCATGATGATGCCGTCATGGTCGAGGCGCCGGCCGAACCCGCCGCCCAGCAGCTGGTTGCGGACGACCACCTGCTCGACCGGCAGGCCGGTGACCTGCGCGGCGGCCTGGCGGGCGCGGCCCGCCACCTGCGTGCCGACCCAGACCTCGCAGGAGTCCGGGCGCACATGGACCGTGCAGTTCATCGGCTCCATCGCCGTGTGGGCCAGGATCGGCATGCGGTAGACGGCTTCGACACCGCCGGAGGCCGCGGCCTCGGCCTCGGCGACGTTGCCGCTCTGATGCGCCACCAGCGCCCCATCGCCGGCCATCGCGGCGTCGATGCGGCGCTCGAGCTCGGCGCTGGTGAGGCCGCCATTCGCCCCCGGATCCCAGGTGATGCGCAGCGCAGCGAGCCCTTTGCGCGCGGCCCCCGTATGGTCGGCCACGACCGCGACCGCGTCGCTCAGGCGGACGACCTGGCGCACGCCCTTGACCCGGAGCGCGTCGCCGTCGTCGACCGCCTTCAGCGTCCCGCCGAAGGTCGGGCAGACGGCGATGGCCGCGAACTTCACCCCGGGCGGATGGGCGTCGAGCCCGAACCTGGCAGTGCCGTTGACCTTGCCTGGGGTGTCGAGGCGCGGCGCCTTCTTGCCGATCAGCTTGAACTCCGCCGCGGGCTTGAGGGTGATCTGCTCCGGCACCGTCTCCTGCGCGGCCTTGCCGGCGAGCGCGCCGTAGGCGATGCGCCGGCCGCTCTCGGCATGGACCACTTCGCCGGCCTCGGCCCGGCAAGCCGCGGCCGGCACGCCCCATTCCCGCGCGGCGGCGGCGACCAGCATCATCCGCGCCGCGGCTCCCGCACGGCGCATCGGCTCCCAGAAGCCGCGGATGGTGACCGAGCCGCCGGTGATCTGGTCGCCGAGCATGGGGTGCGCATAGCGCGAGGGGTCGGCGGGGGCGGCGATGGCCCGGACCTGGTCCAGCGGGACCTCCAGCTCCTCGGCGATCAGCGTGGCGATCCCGGTATAGACCCCCTGCCCCATCTCGACCGACGCGATCACCAGCTCGATCGGGCCGGTCGGGGTGATGCGGATGAACGGGTTGGGGATGAACGCCTCGGCGGCTGCGGCGGCCGGGGCGAAAAGCGGCCCGATGACGAAGCTGCCTCCCGCCAGTGCGGCGGAGATCAGGAAGGACCGGCGAGAGACCTGGCCGGAGACGGTGGCGGCGAGGATGCCCATGTCAGCGGCCCTCCCCGGCGGCGCGCTTGATCGCCGTGCGGATGCGCGGATAGGTGCCGCAGCGGCAGATGTTGCCGGCCATCACGGCGTCGATGTCCGCGTCGGTCGGCGCCGGGTTGGCCACGAGCAGGGCCGTCGCCGACATGATCTGGCCGGACTGGCAGTAGCCGCACTGGACCACCTCTTCCGCCAGCCAGGCCTTCTGGATGCGGGCCCCCGCTTCGGTCTCGCCGATCGCCTCGACGGTGGTGATCGCGGCCGACGCCGCATCCGCGACCGGGGTGACGCAGGACCGCACCGCCTGCCCGTCGAGATGGACGGTGCAGGCGCCGCACATGGCGATGCCGCAGCCGAACTTGGTCCCGGTCAGGCCGATGACGTCCCGCAACACCCATAACAGCGGGATGTCGCCGTCCACATCGACCGGATGGGTCTGGCCGTTGACGTTGAGCGCGTAGGACATCTGGAGCTCCTTCGGGGCGAGCGCGGTGTCCGGCCAGTCGAGGCGGGCGTGAATTTCACTAGAGCAATGGCTGAGCCGCCGCCGTTCGCGGATTACGATATTTGTCGTCAGATTTCGGCGACGGTGCTTCGGGTAGAGCTGGTGCCGGCCCCGGTTTTCGGCGACATTCGGGACCTTGTTCTCGTGCAGCGAAAGTCGCCTCGATTGGCCCGGCCCCGTCAGAGCGCTGGAGAGCCAGGATCCGCGGAAACCGGCGGCTCGCAGGTATTCGCGCCGCGCACCGCGTTCGAGCTCTGCGCCGGGGTGATCGCCGGGCCGCTGCCGATCACGACGGAAATCCCCGATCGCGACACGCTGATCACCACCCGCTGGCTGCATCTGGAGATGCACGAGCCCATGCCGGCGCTGCCCGCGCACACCATCGGCACCTATTACGGCCCGCCGTCGCCGCGGGTCTGGCGCCGCGGGCGGATGCGCCTCGCCGGCGTCGGGCGCCCCGGCACCGTCACGATCGTCCCGGCCGGCTGGGACGGCGACTGGGACATCGACGTCGCGTCGCCTCTGTCTTATGCGATGCTGAGCGACGCCCGGCTCCAGGGTTTCGCCGAACCCTTCACCCGCGGCCGTCGGGTGGAGCTGGCGCCCCGCCTCGGCGAAGCGGATCCGGTCGGTGCGCATATCCTGCGCGCGCTCAGCCGCGAGGCGACCCATCCCGACCCGTCCCGTCGGCTGTTCGTGGAACAGGCGCTCGACCTGCTCTGCACGCATCTGCTGCGGATCCATTCCACCTTCGGCCAAGCGCCCGTAACGGGGCCGCAGAGAGGATTGAGGCCGTGGCAGATCCGCCGCGTCACCGCCTACATGTCCGAGCGCCTGGACCAGAGCATCAGCCTCGATGAGCTGGCCCGGCTGATCTCCCTGAGCCGGTCGCATTTCTGCACGGCCTTTCGCCACGCCACGGGGCGCACGCCGCATGAATGGCTGACCGGGCTGCGCCTGCAGCAGGCCCGGCAGCTGCTGCAGGATCCCCGGATCCGCATCACCGATGTCGCACTGGCGGTGGGCTATCAGACGCCATCTGCCTTCGCCGCGGCCTTCCGGCGCCACACCGGGGCGACGCCGTCCGAGTTTCGCCGCAGCCTGTAGCGAAGCGCGGAGCAGGCGCGATTACACCCCTGCGACCAGCCGTCTCTTGCCCTATCCCCTCCAGGGGGATAGGTTATACCCATGAGCCATGCCAACAATCCCGAGATCCTCGGCCGGCTGAAGCGGGCCCAGGGGCATCTCGCCGCCACGCTGCGCATGGTCGAGGCCGGCGAGGACGGCCTCGCCATCGCCCAGCAGCTCCAGGCCGTGGTCAAGGCGGTGGAGAAGGCGAAGACCATGCTGATCCTCGACCATGTCGACCATTGCGTCGCGCATCTGGCGAACGGAGCCGAGGGCCGTGACGCCCGCCTCGCCTCGCTGCGCGAGATCACCAAGTATCTGTAAGGGCATCGAGATCATCATGTGCTGCCGTGTCGCCGTCGAACGGGTCTATCGCGAGCTCTGCGCCCGGGCCGAACCGCCGGAATGGGCCTTCGAGGCCGCCCTCACCCTCTATCGCCACAACCATCCGGACGTGCCGGTCGCGGTGGCGACGAAGGACGTCTGCGACTGGACCGGCCATCCGGCCCAGCTCCTGCTCCACTGATCTCCCGGGAGGCGCCGATGCACAGTCATTCCATGGACGACTGGCGGCACGACCACCTGTTCCTCGGCGCCGACCACGCCCGCAACGAGCGCCGCACCCGCTGGGTGGTGGCGCTGACCGCGGCGATGATGGCGGTCGAGATCCTCGGCGGCCTCGCCTTCGGCTCGATGGCGCTGCTCGCTGACGGGCTGCACATGGCGACTCATGCCGGGGCGCTCGGCGTCGCCGCCCTGGCCTATCGCTACGCCCGCCGCCACGCCCGCGACCCGCGCTTCGCCTTCGGCACCGGCAAGCTCGGCGACCTCGCTGGCTTCGCCAGCGCCCTGGTGCTGGCGGTGGTGTCGATCGGCATCGGCTGGGAATCGATTGTGCGCCTGCTGAACCCGGTCGCCATCGCCTATGACGAGGCGATCGCCATCGCCGTCGTCGGCCTCGCCGTCAACATCGCCAGCGCCTGGCTGCTGCATGACGGCGATCATCACGGCCATCACCATCACGATCACGGGCATCACGATGCCCATGATCACGACCACCACCACGATCACGGGCACCATGCCCATGACCGCGACCACAATCTGCGCGCGGCCTATTTCCATGTGCTGGCCGATGCCGTGACCTCGGTCGGCGCCATCCTCGGCCTGCTTGCCGGCCGCTTCTACGGCTGGGCCTGGATGGACGCGGTGATGGGGATCGTCGGCGGCATCATGATCGCGCGCTGGTCCTGGGGCCTGCTGCGCGATTCGGGGGCCGTGCTGCTCGACACCGTGCCGGATCCGGGCCTGGCCGATTCGATCCGCGAGCGGCTCGAGACCGGGGGCGACCGCATCGCCGACCTGCATCTCTGGCGCGTCGGCCCCGGCCACGCCGCCGCGATCGTCGCCCTGGTCAGCGACCGGCCGCAGCCGCCGGCGCAGTACAAGGCCCGGCTCGGCGGCCTGCCCGGCCTGTCGCATGTCACGGTCGAAGTGAACCGCTGCGAGCACGCAGCCTGATCGGATGTCAGGCCCACGCCGTCTCGGCTGCGCGCAGAAAATTGCCGCCGAGGATGCCCTGCACATCGGCCTCGCCATAGCCGCGGCGCAGCAGGATCTCCGCCAGCTCCGGCAGCTGCTCCGGCTGCACCAGGGCGATGGCGCTGTGCGCGCTGCCATAGCCGGCCTCGGGCGGCCACCAATAGTCACGGTCGCGGCCCGGCGGCGAATCGTCCACGTCGGGCGCGAACAGGAAGTCGAGGCCGATGCCGGCATGGCCGGCGCCGACCAGCTGGGCGACATGGTCGATATGCCGGGCCACGGTCTCGCTGCTGGCATCGCCCAGGAACAGGCTGATGCCGTTGATGCCGACCACCCCGCCGGTGGCGGCGCAGGCGCGGATCTGCTCGTCGGTGATGTTGCGCGGATGGTCCACCAGGGCGCGCGGATTGGCATGGCTGAACACCACCGGCCGGGTCGACGCCGCCATGATGTCCAGGCTGCTGCGGTACCCGGTGTGTGAGCAGTCCAGCAGCATGCCGACGCGATTGATCTCCGCCACCAGGTCGTGGCCGAACGCCGGCAGCGGGATGTCCTGGTCATGGCAGCCGCCGGCCGCCGGGTTGTTGCGGTTGTAGGCGAAGTGGATCTGCCGCACGCCGAGATCGTGGTACAGGCCGACCATCGCCAGGTCGCCCATCAGCGGCAGCGCGCCCTCCAGGTCGAAGCTGACGGCCAGGCGCCCGGCGGCCTTGGCGGCGCGAATCTCGGCGACCGTGCCGGCCAGCACGAAGTCCTCCGGATGGCGGCGGATCCAGTCGCGGAAATGGGCGGTGGTGCGGATCACCGTCTCCAGCGGCGTCATATCCATGCCGATGTTGATCGAGACGTAGTCGATCCCGGCCGCCCTGTGCCGGGCCAGCAGCGACACGTCGGCATCGGGCACCAGCGGCAGGCAGCTATGCGCGTCCCAGACCAGGGCGCGGTCATACAGGGTGGGCATGGCGGGTCTCCGGGTCGGACGAGATGCTCCAGCCCAGCCCGCACCGCCGCCGCGGTCAAGAGCGATCGGGCCTGCGGCGGATTGCCGTGGCGCCTTCCGGCCGCTATGCAGCCATCCTGCGCCCGCCGGCCCGGCCGGCCCGGGATTGAGGAGACCGATGGTGCGCCGCCTGCCGATCGTCGCCGCCGCTGCCGCTCTGGTGCTGACCGCGCCGCTCGCCCTGGTCCGGGCCGAGGTCGCGGCCGGCCAGGAGGCCGGCGCCGCCGCCCTGTCCGACCGGCTGGCCCTGACCGCCCTGGTGCAGTCGCTGCGCGCCGGGCTCGGCGCCACCGACAGCGCCACCCTGTTCCTGGAGGAGTGGTGCGGCCGCTACGGGCTGGCCGCCGCGCCCAAGATCGTGGCGAAGCGCGTGCCCGGCGACGTCCCGCTGACCGACCAGCAGCGCCGGGAGCTGGAGATCACCGATTCGGCCGAGCCGGTGGTCTACCGCCGGGTCCGGCTGGTCTGCGGCGATCAGGTCTTGTCCGAGGCCGACAACTGGTACCTGCCGAACCGGCTGACGCCCGAGATCAACAAGGTACTGACCGGGACCGACACGCCCTTCGGCCGCGCCATCCGGCCGCTCGGCCCGTCGCGTCGCACCCTGTCCTCGACCGTGCTGTGGCAGGCCCTGCCGGAGGGGTGGGAGCGGATGCCGTCCGCCCAGCTGGCCGGCTGGGCCGCCGCGGCGCCGGCCCCGGCCTATGATCCGGCGGCCTCGCTGTTCGAGAACCGCGCCATCGTGCTGCGCCAGGACGGCAAGCCGATTTCCGAGGTGCGCGAGACCTACAAGATGCCGCTGATCGCCTTCCGCTTCCGCTGAAACGCAGAAGCCCGGCTACAGGAGCCGGGCTTCGCGTCGATCGGTCGGGGATCGGCTTTACTCGGCGTCCGCCGCGACCTGCAGCTTGACGATGATGTCCGGGCTGGCCGGCGGCTCGCCGCGCTTGATCTTGTCGACGAACTCCATGCCTTCGACCACCTGGCCCCAGACCGTGTACTGACCGTTCAGGAAGTCGCCGTTCGCGAACATGATGAAGAACTGGCTGTCGGCGCTGTTCGGGCTCTGCGCCCGGGCCATGCCGAGGGTGCCGCGCTTGAACGGCTCCTGGCTGAACTCGGCGTCGATCTTCTGGCCGGACCCGCCCATGCCGGTGCCGGTCGGATCGCCGGTCTGGGCCATGAAGCCCTCGATCACGCGGTGGAACTTGATGCCGTTGTAGAAGCCCTGCCGTACCAGTTCCTTGATCCGGGCGACATGCTTCGGCGCCAGGTCGGGGCGCAGCTCGATCACCACCCGACCATAGGTCAGGTCGAGATAGAGCGTGTTTTCGAGATCGCGGGCCGAAGCCCCCTGGGTGATGGCCATGGCGAGGAGAAGACTCCCGAGAAGTTGCAAGAAACGCGTCATGCGCTGGGCGCTCCGGACGGGTCGCGAGAAGTGGCGAGAAACAAGCACGGGTCGCGCTCGCGCACAACCCGGTGCGGCATGCGGCCCCGCAGGATCAGCAGCCGTCGGCCGTGTCCGGGCCGGCATAGCCCTTGGTCAGGGGGAGGCCGAACTGGCGCAACAGCGCCTTCTCGGCATGGCAGAACCTGATGGTGGATTGCAGCGTCTCGACCGGCTGGAACATGTCGGTGGTGGTGCCCACCTCCTCGCCCGGCATCAGCCGGTAGACGGTGTAATCGACCAGGCTTGGTCCGGGGATACCCTCCTCCGGGTCGAAGCCGCGCTGGGCGACGAAGACCATGGTCGCCGGCTCGCCATCGATCCTGCCGCGCACGAAGCGCACGCTGCGCACCATGTCCTCGCCGGTGTGCGGCGCGTCGCGGATGGTGTCCTCGAACCCGCCGCCCGAGGCGGTCAGGTTGTCGAAGCCGACCACGTTCCAGCCGCCGCCATGGCCCTGCATCAGCACCAGGAACAGGTCGTAGGCATGGGCGTTGCCGTTCTCGCGCCAGCCCAGGGTGACGATGGCGCTGCGGCCGTCGGGCGCGAAGCGTTCGATCGTGTTCGGCCCGGACTTCAGCGGGATGGGCGCGAGGTCGGCGAAGCGGTGCTTTGGTTCCGCCGCCGCGGCCGGGCCTGCAATGCCCAGGGCGAGAAGGGCGGCCAGCAGCAGGCGGAGGGTCATGGTCGGTCTCGTCCGGGTCTGAGGGGTGGATGATGGGGTGGCGAATGCGGCGTGCTCAGGGCGCGGGCGGCAGCGGCAGCCGGCGGCTGTCCTTGATGGTGTCGAGCACGATGCGCGAGCGGATCGCCGACACGCCGTCGATCCGCATCAGGCTGTCCATGATGAAGCGCGACAGGTCCTTCAGGTCGGGCGCCACCACGCGCAGCTCGTAATCGGCGTCGCCGGTCACGGCGCAGCATTCGACGATCTCGGGGTGGCGCTGCACCGCCTCGCGGAAGGCCTCGGCGGTGAAGGCGCCGTGCTTCTCCAGCGTGATCGAGATGTACGCGGCCACCGACAGGCCGATGCGGTCGGGGTCCAGCAATGCCGCATAGCCGCGGATCACCCCGGCCTCCTCCAGCCGCTGCAGCCGCCGGGCGCATTGCGACGGCGACAGCAGGACCCGTTCGGCCAGGGCGATGTTGCTCATCCGCGCATCGTCCTGCAGCGCCGCCAGGATCCGCCAGTCGAAGCCATCCAGCGTCTCCGTCGCCATCTCCGGGCATCCTCGCCGTGACCGATGCGCGAATCGCGCATGCCGCGGTCGGACCATACCCCCGGCGGCCATCCTCGTCAGCCCGGCAGCTGGGCGTGGCGGTGTTCCCCTTGGGTTCTCCTCCCGGCATGCCTACATCACCGGAAACGAGACGCGCCGGCCCGGCGCCGCCCCTTCCGCTCCCAAGGTTCTGCCATGCCCGGCTACGAAACCCGCTTCCTCCTCGACGCTTCGGCGCCGGGGCCCGAGGCCTCGACACCATCCGCCACTGCCATCGGCGGTGAAGCCCTCGACGCCTATTCCCGCACCGTGATCGACGCCGTGCGTTTCGCCGCGCCCGCGGTGGTGCATCTCCGCGTCTCCGGCAAGGGGCCGGACGGCGCCGTGGGGCCGCGCGGCAGCGGCTCCGGCGTGATCTTCACCCCCGACGGCTTCGTCCTGACCAACAGCCATGTGGTGCACGGCGCGGCGTCGATCACCGCCACGCTCAGCGACGGCCGCAGCGTCGTCGCCTGGCCGGTCGGCGAGGACCCGGACACCGACCTGGCGGTGCTGCGCCTGCACGACAGCGTGCCGGGCTGGGCACCGCTCGGCTCCTCCGCGACGCTGCAGGTCGGCCAGCTGGTGGTCGCCATCGGCAATCCGCTCGGCTTCGAGGCGACGGTGACGGCCGGCGTGGTCAGCGCCCTCGGCCGGTCGCTGCGCGGCCGGTCCGGCCGGCTGATCGACGGCGTGCTGCAGACCGATGCGGCGCTGAACCCCGGCAACAGCGGCGGCCCGCTGGTCGACGCGCTCGGCCGGGTGGTCGGCATCAACACCGCGATGATCGCCGGCGCCCAGGGGCTGTGCTTCGCCATCGGCAGCGACACCGCCCTGGTGGTGGCGTCGGAGATCATCCGGTACGGCCGGGTGCGGCGCGCCTCGCTCGGCATCGCCGCGCAGACCATCCGGCTGCCGCGGCCGATGCAGCTGACGCTCGGCCTGCCGGCGGCCGGCGGCGTGCGGGTGGCGGAGCTGCTGCCCGGCGGCGCCGGGGCCGCGGCGCTGCGCGTCGGCGACGTGATCCTGGCGATCGACGGCCATCCGATCGACGGCGTCGACGCGCTGCACCGGCTGCTCGGAGCCGAGCGGGTCGGCGTCGCCACCGGCCTGCGCCTGCTGCGCGAGGGCCGGGTGCGGGAGGTGTGGGTGACGCCGCGCGAACGGGCGGGCTGACCCTATTCGAACTTCGTCGCCATGGTGGCGCCATAGCCGATGATGCCGCCGCCGGCAATCACCACCGCCGGGATGTCGTGGGCCCCGATGTTCCCGAAGTCCTTCTCGCGGGTGTAGAAGCCACCGCGCGCATATTGCGCGTCGTAGAACTCGCCCAGCCGCTTGGCATAGGCCAGCTGCTCCGGCCCGTCGGTCGGCTGCTGCGACTGCTCCTGGATGTAGCTGTGCAGCGCGACATTGACCTCGCGCTGCGAAGCGATGGCCGTGCCGGGATACAGCTTCACCCGTTCGGCGATGAAGCCGGCGGCCTTGGCCTCGGCGGCGTCGTTCTGAGTCGCCGACACCCGCTTCAGCCCGTCCCAGGCGTCGGACAGGTCCGGCCAGGCCATCCCGGCCTGGCGGTACAGGCTCTTGGCCTCGCCGGGGTTGCGGGCCTCGGCGGCCTTGGCCTGGGCCAGCAGCGCCTCGCCGCGGCTCTGGTCGAAGCCGGCTTCGCCGGGGGCGGCCGCGCTCTGCAGCACCGTCGGCGGCAGCGCCTGCTGATACGGCTCGGCGGCGCAGGCGGCGAGGGCGAACAGGGCCAGCGGGGTAAGGAGGCGCAGATTCATGGTCCATCTTTTAGCGCAAACCGGCGCGCGCCGCCACGCACGCGTCGCCGATACCTGTGATAGAATGAGGGCCGGACTGTCAGGGTGGTGCGGATGAGCGTCGCGATCCCGATCCCGATCCTGCTGCTTCTGCTTCTGCTGGTTGCCGTCTTTGTCTATCGCGGCCTGGCGCCGGCCCGCCGCCGCGCCGCGGCCGGCCGGTCGGATTCAGGCACCACTCCGTTCTGGTTCGACGGCGGTTCCTCGACCGGTGGTTGGGCGGGGGAGGGATCCTCCGCGTCCAATTGCGGCGGACCGGGCGGGTCCGGTGCCGGCAACTGCGGCGATTCGGGCGGTGGTGGTGGGGATGGCGGCGGTGGAGGCGGCGGCGAGTGATCAGCCGCCGCGCGGCGGCTTCAGGCCGCAGCCGCGCAGGATCAGCCCGGTGACGTGCCGGCCGGCGACCAGGAAGACGTCGTCATCCATCGCCTCGCGGCCCAGCACGGCCCGGATCTGGGCCTCGAAATCGGCATAGGTCTGGGTCGCGGCCCACAGGGTGAAGACCAGGTGCCGCGGGTCGACCGGCGCCATCCGGCCGGCGGCGATCCAGCCCTCGATCACCCGCGCCTTCTCATCGATCGTCCGCTTCAGCTTGCCCGACAGGTAGTCGGCAACCTGCGGCGCACCATGGATGATCTCGTTGGCGAAGACCTTCGACGCCAGCGGGCGGCTGCGCGACCAGCGCATCTTGTCGCGGATATAGGCGGCCAGCGCCTCGGCCGGGTCGCGCTCCGGCACCAGATGGTCGAAGGCGTCGACCCAGAGGTCGAGGATGCGGGCCAGCACGGCGCGGTACAGCGCCTCCTTGGTGCCGAAATAGTAGTGGACGTTGGCCTTCGGCAGCCCGGCGCGCTCGGCGATGCCCTGCATGGTGGCGCCGGAAAAGCCGGCCTCGGCGAACACGCCCTCGGCGGCGTCCAGGATCTGCGCCTCGCGGGCCCGGCGCAGGCGGCTGCCCGCGCTCGGCCGCGGTGCGTCCAGGCCGGTGTCGTCCGGCGAATCCAGCATCTCGGCATCGGTCATGCCGGCATCATCGACCGGAAGGCCGGCGCCGTCGATAGCTCAGCGTGCCGGCTCCGCGGCTCCCGGCCGGGCCGGCACGGCCGGTTCGGCTGGCGCGGCCTCGCTCCGTCCGGCCAGCGCGATGCCGGCGACGATGAAGACGCTGCCGACCAGGGCGGCCGCCTGCGGCACCTGGCCCAGGATCGGCCAGGCCAGCAGCGTTGCCACCACCGGCTGGCCGTAGCCGGCGATGGCGGAGAAGCCGGCGTCGAGCGTGCGCAGCGCCTTGGCGACCAGGATCTGGGCGGCGAAGGCGATCAGCGCCTGGGCCGCCAGGTTCAGCCAGCCGGACGGCGCGGCCGGCAGGATCCGGTCCTGCAGCAGCGCCACCGGCAGGGCGCCCAGCGCGGCGCCGACCAGGGTCCAGAAGGTGACCGTGGCGGCGCTCTGCCGCCGGCACAGCGCCGCCGAGATCAGGAAGCAGACGGCGTAGAACAGGGCGGCCAGCAGCGCCATGCCGTTGCCCAGCAGGTCGCCGCCGGCGGCGCCGCGGGCCCCGGCCAGGATGGCGATGCCGAGGAAGGCGACCAGGCCGCCGCCGACCACCCGCCCATCCGGCCGGCGGCGCAGCCACAGCGCCGGCAGCAGCGCCACCAGCAGCGGATAGATCATCACCAGCAGCGTCGCCTCCAGCACGCTGGTGCGCATGATCGAGGCGTTCCACAGCACCAGGTCGCCGGCCAGCATCACCCCGGCCAAAAGGGCCAGGCCGATGTCCCGCCCCGGCATGGCGGGCGACCGCCAGGCGACGATCGCAGCCGGGATGCAGCTCAGAATCAGGCGCCAGAAGGCGGTGGCGGCGGGGTCGACCGGGCTGGTGCGGACCAGGATCGGGCCGATCCCCGACAGGCCGACGCCGGCATAGAGCCGGCCGAGGGCGTTCCAGCGCATCGTAACCACCTTTCTGGCATTTGCTGGTAACGATATAGGTCTCGCTGAAACCTGTCAAATGGGCTATGATGGTTTCATGTCATCGGACCAGCCGACGCCACCCGAGCTGCCCCTGGTCGGCGGCTTCGCCTGCCTGGATTTCTGCAACACCCTGTCCGGATGGGGCGGGCCGGGACCGCGGGAGCGGGCCGGCGACCCCGCCGCGCTGGCCGCCTGGTGCGCGCGCGCCTTCGGCGAGACGCCGCGGATCGACCGGGAGGAATGGTCGCGGCTGATCCGGCTGCGCGCGGCGCTGCACGCGGTGTTCGATGCCATCGCGGTCCAGGTCGAGCCGCCCGCGGAGGCAGCGGCCCTGCTGCAGCAGGAGGTGGCGGAGGCGGCGGCCCGCCGCCGGCTGACCATCACCGCCGCCGGCGGCGCCTGGCAGGACCAGCCGCCCGCGGATGGGGCGGCTGTGCGGCACCGCCTGGCGATGGACGCGCTCGACCTGCTGCTCCAGGGCGAACCGGCGCGGCTGAAGCGCTGCGCCGGCCATGATTGCGGCTGGCTGTTCTACGACCGCAGCAAGAATGCCAGCCGCCGCTGGTGCCTGATGGCCGATTGCGGCACCACCGACAAGGTCCGCCGCTTCCGTCGGCGGCAGCGCGCCGGGGCCTGAGTCAGCCGCCGGCCAGGCCGCGGTCGGTCAGGCGCAGCCGGCGCAGGTCCAGGCCCGACCGCGTCGCGAACAGCTCGGCGACACCGGCCCCGTACTCCGCCAGCGTGCCCTCGCGCCGGGCCGCCTGCCAGCCGGCGTGGATGGTGACGAACAGCAGCTTGAACTCCTCGCCCAGCCGCGCCCGGTCGGCGGCGGAGCGCAGCGCCGGATTCGCCGCCAGGCCCAGCGCGATCTGGTCGCGCGCCGCCTTCACGCTGCGGGGATCGGGATCGCCGGCGCCGTTGACGATGATCCAGCCCAGGATGGTGTAGGCCGTCATCGCGTCGGCGACATCGTTGGCGGCGAGGCCGAAGGGCCGGGTCAGGCCCTGATAGATCCGGTCGTAGTCGTGCTGTTCCAGCTGGTGGCGCATGGCGGCGGCCGCCTCGGGGTCGTCGATCCGGGCGACGTAGTCGGCGGCGGCCTGCCGCCGCAGCGCCGTGCCGGATGTGTAGGTCAGCGACGCCGCGTTGCGGCCGGGCGCCGTCCGGGTGCCGTCGCCATACCTGTTCACCAGGCTCTGATGCAGCGCGCCCGCGCCGGCATCGCTGAGGATGCCCGGACCGAGATCGAGCACCGGCAGCCCGCCGTCCTGGGCCAGGGCCGCGGTCGCGGCCAGCACCATCCCGCCCAGCGCCCCGAGCACCCATCGGCGACCTGTCATCAGAGTCCCCCCTTCGTCAGAAGGCGCCGCGCAGGACGCCTGCGGCAGGGAGGCTAGCACGAGCGTGTAGCGCGACGGCAATCGCGGGGTTCACCCCACCCGGCGGTACAGGCCCGGATAGTCCAGCACCAGCTCGTTGGCGTCGGTGCTGATCTCGGCGGTGAAGCCGCTGCCGTCCAGCGATTCGAAGCGCCAGCGCCGCAGCGCCAGCGCGGTGTAGCGCTGCGGCGCGGCGAAGGGCGCCAGGTCCGGCAGCGGCAGATACACCACCTTGATCTCGGCCGATTCGCCGGGCTCCAGCCCTAGCCGCCGGATCGGCAGCGTGTTGGTGAAGGGCGTCGCCACCAGGTCGACATCGATGCAGCCGTCCAGCTGCGGCAGCGGCGTGCCGTCGCCGGTGGTCCAGGCGCCGCCGCCATCGGCCAGCAGCCGCAGCCGCCGGTCTCCGGCATGGTCGGTCACCGCCACCGACCGCGCCCGCCATTCGGCGTCCATGACCATCGTGTAGCTCAGCGCCCACTCCACCCCCGCATCGCCGCCGATCACGACGCTGTCGGCCTGGATCCAGGCACCGCTGCGGTGCAGCCGCAGATGCTCCAGGCCGATGCCTTCGGCCGGGGCCCATCGGACATGTCGGTCCATGCGCTGTCTCCCGCGCGCTCGCTTTGATCGTTCCTGAAACGTTCCTAGCATGATTCGGCCCCTCGGAACAAACGAGAGTGATACTGATTCTCAATTCAAAATAGAGTTGACCATTTGGTCAGGTTCTCGATACCGTCTCGGTCAGGTGAGGCACGGGGCCGCAATGGAATCCGGGAAATCCGGGCGCGGTGCCGGGAGGTGAGGGCCGGGGACGGCCGGCGAAGGGCCGGCCGGATCGGCCATCGGAGGCTGGGAATGACGACGGGATCCGACATCGCGGCCGGGCGCCTCGGCGCCGAACGCATTGCCGAGGACTTCGCGGAGATCCATCCGCCGCTCGACCGGCGCACCGCGCTGATCGAATCCAGCCGCTGCTATTTCTGCTACGACGCGCCCTGCATCGAGGCCTGCCCGACCGGGATCGACATCCCGGCCTTCATCAAGGGCATCGCCACCGACAATGTGAAGGGCGCGGCCCAGACCATCCTCACCGCCAACATCATGGGCGGCATGTGCGCCCGGGTCTGCCCGGTCGAGGAGCTGTGCGAAGACGCCTGCGTCCGCAACCACCAGGAGGAGAAGCCGGTGGCGATCAGCGCCCTGCAGCGCTACGCCACCGACCATGTGTTCCTGCGCGGCGAGCAGCTGTTCAGCCGCGCGCCATCGACCGGCAAGCGCGTCGCCGTGGTCGGCGCCGGCCCGGCCGGCTTGGCCTGCGCCCACCGCCTCGCCGTGCTCGGCCACGACGTGGTGGTGTTCGAGGCCAAGGCGAAGGGCGGCGGGCTGAACGAATACGGCCTCGCCGCCTACAAGATGGCGGACGGCTTCGCCCAGGCCGAGCTGGCCTATATCCTGGAGATCGGCGGCATCGAGATCCGCACCGGCCTGGCGCTGGGCCGCGACGTCTCCTTGAGCGAGCTGCGCCGCGACTACGACGCCGTGTTCCTCGGCCTCGGCCACAACGCGGTCAACGCGCTCGGCTGCGACGGCGAGGCCCTGGCCGGGGTGGAAAGCGCGGTCGACTTCATCGCCCGGCTGCGCCAGGCCGACGACAAGCGCACGGTGCCGGTTGGCCGGCGCGTGGTGGTGATCGGCGGCGGCAACACCGCCATCGACGCCGCCACCCAGGCCAAGCGGCTGGGGGCGGAGGAGGTGACGCTGGTCTACCGCCGCGGGCCTGAGCAGATGTCCGCCACCTGGAAGGAGCAGGACTGGACCCAGGTCAACGGCGTCACCGTCCGGCACTGGGCCCAGCCGCGCCGCATCCTGGGCTGGCCGGCCAACGGCCGCGACCCGTCGGTCAAGGAGGTCGAGTTCGAGCACACCCAGCTCGACGCCCAGGGCCGCCTGACCGGAACCGGCGACCGCTTCACCGTGCTGGCCGACCAGGTCTTCACCGCCATCGGCCAGTATCTCGTGCCATCCGCTTTCGCCAATGAGGCGGAGACTCTGGACATGGCCGGCAACCGCATCGCCGTGAACGAGGAGCGGCAGACTTCGCTGTCCGGCGTCTGGGCCGGCGGCGACTGCGTGCCGGGCCAGGATCTCACGGTCAGCGCCGTGCAGGACGGCAAGCTGGCGGCGCTGTCGATCGACCGGGCGCTGCGGCGCTGAATGTGCTACATTGGTAGTGCATTCGGAGGAGTGACGCCATGAGCGACGGATCCAGCACCACCATCACCCTGCGCGAGGCCAATCAGGGCTTCGCCGAGATGATCCGCGCGGTCGAATCCGGCCAGGAATTCGTCATCACCCGGCGCGGCGAGCCGGTGGCCCGGGTGGTACCGGTGTCGCGCCGGCGCGTGCTGACCCCGTCGCAGCAGGAAGCACTGGAGCGGACGCGGGCGCGCATGGCGCATGGCTACCGCAGCGCATCGACGGAGCCTTTCGACCGCGACGCGCTGCATGACCGATAGGCGGTTCACCTTGGACACCAATGTCCTGGTCTATGCGATCGACACAGCCGAGGGCGAGAAGCACCGCCGGGCGAAGGAGATCGTCGAGCGCGCGGTGCAGGCGGACAGTGTCCTCACGCTCCAGGCGCTGGGGGAATTCTATGTCACCTCTCAACGCCGCCGCCTGTTGCCGGCGGCCGATGCCGCGGCCCAGATCGGCGACTGGGTGGAGCTGTTCGCGACCGTTGCTGCGGCTGACACGAATGTCGTGACGTCGGCGCGGGAAGCGGCCGCCAAGCGGTTCAGCCATTGGGACGCCATGATGCTGTCGACCGCCGGCAGCCATGGCTGCACCACGCTGCTGAGCGAGGACATGGCGGATGGCGCGACGCTGGGCGGCGTCACCGTGCGCAACCCGTTCCGGGGCGACCGGTTGCCGGACGAGATCGAGGCGCTGTTGACGGTTTGACCCGGCCGGCGCCGCCGGTCGGACGAGAAAGCGGCCGCAGAGCCGAGGAACACCAGCTGGAGGCTGTCATGGCCGATCTGAGCAACGACTTCCTGGGGATCCGCTCCCCGAACCCGTACTGGCTGGCCTCGGCGCCGCCGACGGACAAGGAGTACAACGTCGTCCGCGCCTTCCGCGCCGGCTGGGGCGGGGTGGTGTGGAAGACGCTGGGCGAGGACCCGCCGGTGGTCAACGTCTCCTCGCGCTACGGCGCCGTCAGCTACAACGGCACCCGCGTCGCCGGCCTCAACAACATCGAGCTGATCACCGACCGGCCGCTCGAGCTCAATCTGCGCGAGATCAAGCAGGTCAAGCGCGACTGGCCGGACCGGGCGATGATCGTGTCGCTGATGGTGCCGTGCGAGGAACAGAGCTGGAAGTCGATCCTGCCCCTGGTCGAGGACACCGGCGCCGACGGCATCGAGCTCAACTTCGGCTGCCCGCACGGCATGTCGGAGCGCGGCATGGGCTCCGCCGTCGGCCAGGTGCCGGAATATGTCGAGATGGTCGCGCGCTGGTGCAAGCAGTACACGCGCATGCCGGTGATCGTGAAGCTGACGCCGAACATCACCAACATCCTGGGCCCGGCCCGGGCGGCCAAGCGCGGCGGCGCCGACGCCGTGTCGCTGATCAACACCATCCAGTCGATCGTCTCGATCGACCTCGACCTGATGGCGCCGACGCCGACGGTCGATGGCCTCGGCACCCATGGCGGCTATTGCGGCCCGGCGGTGAAGCCGATCGCGCTGCGCATGGTCGGGCAGATCGCGCGCGACCCGGAATGCCGAGGCATGGCGATCTCGGCGATCGGCGGCATCTCGACCTGGCGCGACGCGGCGGAGTTCATGGCGCTGGGCGCCACCAACGTCCAGGTCTGCACCGCGGCGATGACCCACGGCTTCAAGATCGTCGAGGACATGTCCTCGGGCCTGGCCAACTGGATGGACGGCAAGGGCTATGCCGGCACCCGCGCCTTCCAGGGGCTGGCGGTGCCGAACTTCGTCGAATGGCAGGACCTGAACATCAACTTCAAGTCGGTCGCCCATATCGACCAGGACGCCTGCATCCAGTGCGGCAAGTGCTACATCGCCTGCGAGGACACCTCGCACCAGTCGATCTTCAAGCTGCGCACGCCCGAAGGCGGCCGTCGCTACGAGATCAACGAGGAAGAGTGCGTCGGTTGCAACCTGTGCATGCATGTCTGCCCGGTCGACAACTGCATCACCATGCAGGCGGTCGACACCGGGCGGCCCTATCTGAACTGGCAGCACCACCCCAACAACCCGATGCGCAAGGACGCCGCCGAATAACCCCTTACTTTGATGCAATTTGGCATCGTCGGCTCGGAGGTGATCGGTCATGATATCGCCTTTCCGATCATTCGATACGAAAAGAAGCGAGGGGTACAATGGCTGTCATGCGACGCGCGGTGCTGGTGGGGATCGTGGCCGCGGCGCTCGCCGGGTGCGCCGGCAAGGAGCCGGCATCCGGACCTGTGGCGGAGGCGAAGATCGACGATTTCGCCGGCTCCTGGATCGGCTCGAGCCAGGAGGAGGTGCAGCGGGCTTCGGCGGTGATCGTCGAGCCGCGGACCGACGGCGGTTTCCGGCTGTTCTGGCGCAATGTCCAGGCGGGCGACGGCACCGACGGGCTGGAGTTCCGGGAGCGCGAGCTCGCCTTCCAGCCTTCGACCCGGCCGAACTTCTGGACCGCGACGGTTCCGGCCGACCGCGCCTATGCCACCGCCAGCCTGTCGGGCCCGACCCTGACGGTCGAGGTCGTCGGCACCACCCAGGATGGCAAGGTCGAGCGCCAGCTCTATCGCCGCACCCTGGTCGACACCACCCATCTGAAGCTGGCCTATACCCGCGAGGTGGCGGGCCAGCCGGCCTCCACCATCGAGGGCGAGTTCATCCGCAAGCCGGCCTGATCGAAGGATCGGGCCCGAGGACGTGACGATGCAGCAGAACATCCAGATCGACCCGCAGCGCCTCTGGGACGCGATCATGGAGACCGCCGAGTTCGGCAAGACCCCGAAGGGCGGGGTCAAGCGCCTGACCCTGACCGACCTGGACAAGCAGGTGCGGGACTGGTTCAGGAAGCAATGCGAGGCGGTCGGCTGCACCGTCACCGTCGATGAGGTCGGCAACATGTTCGCCCGCCGGCCGGGCCGGGATGAGTCGCTGCCGCCGATCTGCGTCGGCAGCCATCTCGACACCCAGCCGACGGGTGGCAAGTTCGACGGTATCCTCGGCGTGCTGTCGGGGCTGGAGCTTCTGCGCACGCTGCACGACACCGGCTACGAGACCAACGCGCCGATCGAGGTGATCAACTGGACCAATGAGGAGGGCTCCCGCTTCGCCCCGGCGATGCTGGCCTCCGGCGTCTTCGCCGGGGTGTTCACCAAGGAGTACGCCTACAGCCGCGAGGACCGCGACGGCCAGCGCTTCGGCGACGAGCTGGACCGGATCGGCTATCGCGGCCCGGTCCCGGTCGGCCAGCGCAAGCTCGGCGCCCATTTCGAGCTGCATATCGAGCAGGGGCCGATCCTCGAGAATGAGGAGAAAGTGATCGGCGTCGTCACCGGCGTGCAGGGCATGCGCTGGTACGAGGTGACGGTGACCGGCCGCGAGAGCCATGCCGGCTCGACCCCGATGCGGCTGCGCCGCGACGCGCTGCGCGGCGCCGCCCGGATGATCGAGGCGGTGATCGCGGTCGGCGACGCCACCGCCGACGCGGTCGCCACCGTCGGCCTGGTCGAGGTCCGGCCGAACAGCCGCAACGTCATCCCGGGCGAGGTGTTCTTCACCATCGACTACCGCCACCCCGACGATGCGAAGATCGGGGTGATGGAGGCGGCGGCGCGGGCGGCGATCGACGGGATCGCAGCCGAGCTGAAGCTCGAGGTCAAGGTCGAGGCGATCTGGGATTCGCCGGCGGTGAAGTTCGACCCGGCCTGCATCGACGCGGTCGAGGCGGCGGCCCGGTCGAACGGCTTCACCCATCGCCGCATCGTCTCCGGCCCCGGGCATGATTCGGCCTATATCGCCCGGGTGGCGCCGACCGCGATGATCTTCGTGCCGTGCCGCGAGGGCATCAGCCACAACGAGGAGGAGAGCATCGAGTTCGACCACGCCGCCGCCGGAGCCAATGTGCTGCTGCGCGCCGTGCTCGACTACGACCGCTCGCTCGAACAGAAGGCGGCCTGAGGCATGGCGGTGTCGGCGGTCCGACAGTCTCCGCGGGCGGACTCCGTCGCCCCGCCGGTGGTCGAGGCCCGGCGCCTCGGCCTGACCTTCCAGACCGCCGACGCACCGGTGGTGGCGCTGCAGGATGTCGACCTGACCATCGGCGAGGGCGAGTTCGTGTCGCTGATCGGCCCGTCCGGCTGCGGCAAGACCACGCTGATGCGGGTGGTGGCCGACCTGGTGCGGCCGACCGCCGGCTCGGTCACGGTGAACGGGCTGACGCCGGAGCAGGCGCGGCTGGCCCGCGCCTATGGCTATGTGTTCCAGGCGCCGGCCCTCTACCCCTGGCGCAATGTCCGCCGCAATGTCGAGCTGCCACTCGAGATCATGGGCGTGCCGGCGGCGGCGCGGCAGGAGCGGGCGCGGGCCGCGCTCGGCACCGTCGGCCTCGGCCAGTTCGAGAAGAAGTTTCCCTGGCAGCTCTCCGGCGGCATGCAGCAGCGCGTGTCGATCGCCCGCGCCCTCGGCTTCCAGCCCAAGCTGCTGCTGATGGACGAGCCCTTCGGCGCGCTCGACGAGATCACCCGCGACAACCTCAACGTCCATCTGCTGGACCTGTGGAACCGCACCAGCCTGACCGTGATCTTCGTCACCCATTCGATCCCGGAGGCGGTGTTCCTGTCCTCCAAGATCGTGGTGATGTCGCCGCGGCCGGGCCGGATCCTCGACGTGATCGACAGCGGCCTGCCGCGCGAACGCGACCTCGACATCCGCGAGACCCCGGAATTCCTCGCCATCGCCCAGCAGGTCCGCGAAGGCCTGCGCGCCGGGCATTCCTACGAATGAGGGCTGGTGTGCGGTTGCACCTGGGGAGAGACGGCTATCATTCACTCTCCCCCTCCCCTCGCGGGAGGGGGCTAGGGGGAGGGGGTAGCGCCGCAGGAGCGATCGTCAATCGCCGATCAGCGATGATCCGATCTTGGGCAGCCCGGCGCCGGCCCTCTTCGATCGACAGCCCCCTCCCCCTACCCCCTCCCGCAAGGGGAGGGGGAGGATTGTGGTTGTGCGTCCTCCCGAGGTCAGCATGACCGCCCTCGCCGAATCCCTGCCGGCCCGCCCCGGCACCTGGGCGCGGCTCAAGGGCGGGCGGGCGCTGCCGCTGGCGACCGTGCTCGGCGCCTTCCTGATCCTCTGGTATCTCGGCTCGTTCTGGCTGAACGCGCCGCAGGCGGTGGAGCGGCTGAACCGCGCCGGGCCGGACTGGACCACGGCGCAGTTCTTCGACGCGATCTGGAAGCTGGACCGGCCGCTGCTGCCGACGCCGGATCAGGTCGCGACCGATCTGTGGGGCAGCACCGTCGGCCGGCCGGTGACCAGCAACCGCAGCCTCGTCTACCACGCCTGGGTGACGATGAGCTCGACCCTGGTCGGCTTCGTGCTCGGCACGCTGCTCGGCATCCTGCTCGCCGTCGGCATCGTCCATGTGCCGACGCTCGACCGGTCGCTGATGCCCTGGGTGATCGCCAGCCAGACCGTGCCGATCCTGGCGATCGCGCCGATGATCGTGGTCGTGCTCGGCAATATCGGCCTCACCGGCGTGGTGCCGAAATCGATCATCTCGGCCTATCTCAGCTTCTTCCCGGTCACCATCGGCATGGTCAAGGGGCTGCGTTCGCCCGACCCGCTGCAGCTCGACCTGATGCGCACCTACTCCGCCCGGGGCGCCCAGGTGTTCTGGAAGCTGCGCTGGCCGGCGGCGGTGCCGTTCCTGTTCCCCAGCCTGAAGATCGGCATCTCGCTGGCCCTGGTCGGCGCCATCGTCGGCGAGCTGCCGACCGGCGCCCAGGCCGGCATCGGCGCGCGGCTCCTGACCGGCTCCTATTTCGGCCAGATGATCCAGCTGTGGTCGGCGCTGGTGATGGCGGCCCTCCTGGCCCTGCTCTGCGTCTTCGCCGTCACCCTGGCCGAGCGCGCCGTGGTCGCCAGCCGCGGGGGACGGGGATGAGCGCGCGGGTGCTTCGCAGCCTCGGCTGGCTGCTCCTGGCGGTCCTTCTCGCGGCGGCCGTGCTGTGGTGGATCGCCGACGGCGGCGTGTTCGTGGCCGGCACTGCCTGGATCGGCCTGCCGATCGTCGCGGCGGTGGCCGCGTCCTGGGTGGCGCTGCACGGCCTGTCGCCGGTTCCCGGCCGGGCCGCCGGCATCGCTGTGCCGGTCCTGTTCGGCGCCGTGCTGCTGTGGCTGTGGCAGGTGCTGGTCACCGGCTTCCAGGTGCCGCAGATCCTGCTGCCGGCGCCGTCGCAGATCGCGGCGCGCTTCGCCGCCAGCACCGACACGCTGTGGGTCGATTTCGTCCAGACCTTCATCCGCTCGGCCATCCCGGGTTTCCTGATCGGCTCCGGCGCCGGCTTCCTGACCGCGGTGGCGATCGACCGCTCGCCCTTCCTGCAGCGCGGCCTGCTGCCGCTCGGTTCCGCCGTCTCGGCCATGCCGATCGTCGGCATCGCGCCCATCATGATCATGTGGTTCGGCTTCGACTGGCACTCCAAGGCCGCCGTCGTCGTGGTGATGACCTTCTTCCCGATGCTGGTGAACGCGTTGGCCGGGCTGGAGGCCGCTGGGGCGATGGAGCGGGACCTGATGCGCTCCTACGCCGCCAGCTACCGGCAGACGCTGCTGAAGCTGCGGCTGCCGGGCGCGCTGCCCTTCATCTTCAACGCGCTGAAGCTGAACGCCACGCTCGCCCTGATCGGCGCCATCGTCGCCGAGTTCTTCGGCACCCCGATCTACGGCATGGGCTTCCGCATCTCGACCGAGGTGGCGCGGCTGAATGTCGACATGGTCTGGGCCACCATCCTGGTCGCGGCCATCGCCGGCTCCGCGTCCTACGGGCTGCTCGCGCTGGTGGAGCGGGCGACCACCTTCTGGCACCCTTCGATGCGGGAAGCGGAACGGTGAACAAGATCTGACGAACGGGAGAGGCTTCACATGAAAAAAACCATTCTGGGACTGGTCGCGGCCGCAGCGCTGAGCTTCGGTCCGGCGCAGGCGGCGGACCCCTTCACCATCCAGCTGAAATGGGTCACCCAGGCGCAGTTCGGCGGCTATTACGTCGCCGCCGAGAAGGGTTACTACGTCGATGAGGGGCTGGAGGTCACGATCAAGCCCGGCGGGCCGGACATCGCCCCGCCGCAGGTGATCGCGGCCGGCGGCGCCGACGTCATCGTCGAATGGATGCCGGCGGCGCTGGCGGCGCGCGAGAAGGGCGTGCCGCTGGTCAATGTGGCGCAGATCTTCAACCGCTCCGGCATGATGCTGACCTGCAAGAAGGAGAGCGGCGTCAAATCGCCGGCCGACTTCAAGGGCAAGACTCTCGGCGTCTGGTTCGCCGGCAACGAGTATCCGTTCCTGTCCTGGATGGGCAAGCTGGGCCTGTCGACCTCGGGCTCGAACCCGGACGTCAAGGTGCTGCGCCAGGGCTTCAACGTCGACCCGCTGCTGCAGAACCAGGCGGCCTGCATCTCGACCATGATCTACAACGAGTACTGGCAGGTGATCGACGCCGGCGTGCCGGAGAGCGACCTGATCACCTTCTATTACGAGGACCAGGGCGTGGCGACCTTGGAGGACGGGCTCTACGCCCTCGACTCCAAGCTGAAGGACCCGGCCTATGTCGACAAGCTGGGCCGCTTCCTCAAGGCGTCGGCCAAGGGCTGGGCCTATGCCAAGGCGCATCCGGACGAGGCCGGCAAGATCGTGGCCGAGGCCGATGCGTCGGGCGCCACCACCGACGCGGTGCAGACCCGGCAGGCCGAGAACATCGCCAAGCTGATCACCGTGTCGGACGACAAGATCGGCTGGCTCGACCCCGAGGCGTATAAGCGCACGGTGCAGGTGCTGCTGTCCAGCAAGAGCGACCCGGTGATCACCAAAGACCCGGGCGACGCGGCCTGGACCCACGCCGCCTGGGACAAGGCGATGGCCAAGTAGGCACGGCGTCCTTCGACAAAAAGGGCCGGCTTTCGCCGGCCCTTTCCGTTCCTTCCGGGGGGCATGCGCGCCCGGCCTTCTTCGATTGCTACAGTACGAAGTCGGCGGCCTGCAATGCAAAGGCGCCGGTCAGCTGGATGTGGAAATCCGACACCCCGTCGCCGTTGAGGTCACCGGCGATGGTGGTGACGCCCGGGCCGGTGACGGCCGCGCGCAGCTCGCCGGCGTGGTGGGTGAAGGCGCCACTGCCGATGAAGCTGAAGGCCTGGTCGCCGGCGACCGCGGTGTTGGCGTCGATCCCCGCCAGGTCGATCTTGTCAGCCTGGGCGTGGCTGAAATCGGTGATCCGGTCGGCATTGGCCCCGACCACGCTGTCGCCCACGGCGGTGAACTGGAAGCGGTCCGCCCCGGCGCCGCCGGTGAGGGTGTCCTTGCCGGCCCGGCCGACGAGAAGGTCGTTGCCGTTCCACCCCTGCAGCACATTGGCGCCGGCATTGCCGTACAGGCTGTCCCAGCTCTGGCCGCCGGAGAGGTTCTCGATTCCGGTCAGGATGTCGCCCTGGGCCTCGCCGCTGCTGCCGGTGCCACTGGCCAGGCTGACAACGACTCCGGTGGTGGCGCTGTAGTAGCTGGCGGTATCGGTGCCGGCGCCGCCGTCGAGACGGTCGGCCCCAGCGCCGCCGCGGAGCACGTCGTCGCCGCTCCAGCCCTGCAGGATGTTGGCCCCGGCATCGCCCGCAAGAGTATCGTTGGCCTGGCCGCCGGAGAGATTCTCGATGCCGGTCAGGACGTCGCCCTGGGCCTGGCCGCCGCCGGCGGTGTGGGCGCCCAGATCGATCGAGACGCCGGCGGTGTCGTAGTAGTAGCTGGCGGTGTCGGTGCCGACGCCGCCGTCGATCACATCCGCGCCGGCGCCGCCACGGAGCACGTCGTTGCCGTCCAGCCCCTGCAGCGTGTTGGCGAAGGCGCTGCCGACCAGGCTGTCACCGCCCAGGCTGCCGATGGCGTTCTCGATGCCGTTATAGGTGTCGCCCTGGGCCTCGCCGCCGCTGCCGATTCCGGATTGCAGGTTCACGGTCACCGGCCCGGTCGTGCCGGAATAGGTGACGGTGTCGCTGCCGGCGCCGCCGTAGTGCCGGTCGCTGCCGGCGCCGCCGCGAAGCAGGTCGTTGCCGGCGGCACCGGTGAGGCTGTCATTGCCGTCGCCGCCGGAGAGGGTGTCGCTGCCGTTGCCGCCGAACAGGACGTCGCGATACCCCGTGCCGGTGGCGTTGACCACATCAGGCAGGGTGTTGAAGACGAAGTTCGCCGGGACCAGCTGGGCGATGGTGGTG